>JAUYSF010000306.1 GCA_030696435.1 Desulfoprunum sp.
GCGTTTCGACCCGATCTGTGTATTCGTGCGGAAAATCCTGGAGTAGCCCTTCGTCTTTTCCTTTTGTCATCGCAGGTTCCATCTACTTGGGTAGATTTCCCTTAAAATCGACAATTTGCCATGGTAGTCCATACAGGTTCAAGGCCTCCATGAACTGGTCGGGATCAAGCTGCTCGACATTGAAGACCCCGGCTCCTTGCCAGATGCCCTTGAGCATCAACATTGCCCCGATCATTGTCGGTACTCCGGTGGTGTAGGAAACAGCCTGGGCCTGGACCTCTTTGAATGCCTCGGCGTGGTCGCAGATGTTATAGATATATTTGCGTACCTCCTTGCCGTCCTTTAGCCCTTTGAAGACACAACCAATCACCGTTTTGCCGGTATAGTTGGTACCGAGACTCCCCGGATCGGGGAGCAGGGCTTTGAGGAAACGCAGCGGGATGATCTTGTGGCCTTCGTATTCCACCTCGTCGATTCGGGTCATACCGACGTTTTCCAGGACCTTGAGGTGGGTCAGGTAGGGTTGACCGAAGGTCATCCAAAAACGGATCTGTTTAAGACCTTTGATATGCCTGACCAGTGATTCCATCTCTTCGTGGTAGAGAAGATAGCTCTCCCGGGGGCCGGCCTCGGGATAGTCGAAGGAGAAGTGCACACAGCCGTCATTGAGGATAGCGGGAGTCTCGATCCATCGACCGTCCCGCCAGTGGCGCACCACCTGGGTCACCTCACGGATATTGATCTCCGGATTGAAGTTGGTGGCAAACGGATGGCCATGGTCTCCGGCGTTGCAATCCAGGATATCGATGGTCTCGATGCTGTCAAAATGGTGTTTCTGGGCATAGGCACAGTAGATATTGCTGACGCCGGGATCAAAACCGCAGCCCAGCACTGCCATCAGGCCCTTTTCCCGGAACCTGTCCTGATAGGCCCACTGCCAGCTGTATTCGAAATGAGCGGTGTCGAGAGGCTCGTAGTTGGCGGTATCGAGATAATTGACCCCGCATTCCAGGCAGGCATCCATGATGGTCAGATCCTGGTAGGGTAGGGCCACGTTGATCACCAACTGCGGTTTGATCTCGTTCAACAGGAGGACAAGTTCGGGGACTTTGTCGGCATCGACCTTGGCCGTCTTGACCTCGACGTTGTAGAGTGTCCGGATCTCGGCCGCAATGGCGTCGCATTTTGCCCTGGTCCTGCTGGCCAGGATGATCTCCTGAAAGACATCGGGATGCTGGGCGCATTTTTTGGCGACGACGTTGCCGACCCCGCCGGCCCCTATGATCAGTACTCGTGACATGGTCGTTCTCCTCTACTCTTGCAGCGTTTGTCTCGTAAGTTTCTGTTATTCTTTTTCAAAGTAGGTGTAGCCGCGCAGACCCTCATCAAAACCGGCGAGGATTAATTTGCGTTCCTTGGCGGTGATAAAACCCTTGAGGATCGAATCTTCGGAGATATGTTTGAGTCGCTTCTTCAGAGAGCGTATATCGTATTCTACATAAGAGAGTACATCAGCGACCGAGTCACCTTCGAGTTCTCTAAGGAATTTGTAGCTGCCGTCCTCATTCACATGGATCGAGACTACGTTGGTGTCGCCAAAGAGATTGTGCAGGTCGCCAAGGGTCTCCTGGTAGGCCCCGACCAGAAAAACGCCGACATAGTACTCCTCATCATCCTTGAGATCGTGGAGCATGATGCTGTTTTTTTCATGGGAATAGTCGGGGAAGGAATCGATCTTGCCGTCACAGTCACAGGTGATGTCGGAGATGATGGCGGCCCGCGAAGGTGCCTCACTCAGGCGGTGGATGGGCATGACAGGCAGAATCTGGTTGATGGCCCAGACATCCGGCAGCGACTGGAAGAGACTGAAGTTGCCGTAGTAGACATCGTAGACCAGCTTGTTGATGCTCTGAATATCCTTGGGTATATGCTCCATGTCCTTGGAAAGTTGCGAGATCTTGAGCAGGGTGTGCTGGGCCAGGTTCTCGGCCAGAGCCCTCTCGCGGATGTTGATCTGGCCGTGTTTAAAGAGTTGGCGGGCCTGAGTTCGGTAGAACAGGGCATCGTTGAGGCATTCCTGAATATTTTTCGGAGATACCATATTATAGGCGATGAGCAGGTTCTCCAGAAGATCGTTGGCCGACTTGGGCAGTTGTTCGGGGATCGGCGGCGGTAGAAACGAAGAGACGTCGAGGATGTTGAACAGCAGGATGGAGTAGTAGGCGACGATGGCCCGGCCCGATTCGGTGATGATCGTCGGATGCGGTATATTGTTGCGGGATAGCACGGTGATGATCGACTCGACTATGTCGCAGCAGTATTCCTCCATGGAATAGTTACGGCTGGAGTGGAAATTGGTGTTCGAGCCGTCATAGTCGACGGCCAGACCGCCGCCCAGGTCGAGATAGCCCATCTTCGCCCCCTCGTTCACCAGCTCCTCGTAGATCCGGCAGGCCTCCATGGCCCCGGCTCGAATGTCGCGGATGTTGGGGATCTGCGAGCCGATGTGGTAGTGCAGCAACTCCAGGCAGCCGAGCATGCCCTCATCCTTGAGGCGGTCAATCACGTCGACGATGTGATTCATGCCCAGGCCGAAGACGCTGGCGTCGCCGCCGGACTCGGTCCAGAGCCCCTCGGCCTGGGTTGACAGCTTGATACGCAGGCCCAGATGCGGCGTTATCTTGTGGTATTTCGCCCGCTCGATGATGAGATCGACCTCGCCGGGAACCTCAATGACGAAAAAGACCTGATAGCCCATTTTGGTGGCGTGCAGGCCGAGGTCGATGAATTCTTCGTCTTTATACCCGTTGCAGATTAGGCAGGCCTTGCGGCTCTTCATCATGGAAATGGCGGCGATCAGCTCAGGTTTGCTGCCTGCCTCAAGGCCGTGATTATAGCTCTTGCCAAACTGCGAGATGGCCTCAATGACCTCTTCCTGCTGGTTCACCTTGATCGGAAAAACACCCTTGTATTCACCGGTGTAGCCATTTTCTTTGATGACTTTTCGGAATGTCTCGTGCAGCAGCTTGATCTGCGAACCGAGGATATTCTCGATACGCAGCAGGACAGGCATGGCCAGGCCCCGTTCTTCCACTTCTTTGGCAATCTTGTGCAGACTGATCTTCGGGCCGTGATCGGCGCCAAAAGGGGTCACTACCACGTCGCCATCATCGCCAACCGAAAAGTATCCCGCTCCCCATTTATCGATACCATAGAGTTCGGTGGCTTTTTCAACCGTCCAGTGCTCTTTGTTAAAAAAATCCCGCGTCATGGTGTGCTTCCTCGTTGCCGGTAAAAAGTTGTATCTCTGGTGTAAAAACTGTTGCGGGATAAATTCTTTTTCCGCAGGGTGGCCCGAACGTTTTCGGGGCTGCCATTAATATGGAAAAACGACAGAATGTCAATATCTTTATCAGTACACGGAGTCCGTGTTAGGTTATGATGAGAGATATGTTAAAAATCAGCGAGACTCGTTCATCTATGCAGCGACCTCACACGTCTACTTTCTGCAAAGAGACGCACGAACATTATACCTGTTTCCATTCTGTTTAGCCATGAATCTGCGAAAACTGATGCGGTTGATGGTCGTCCGGACGGGCTGATTGCCGGAAAAGATACGTTTGTATAGGTATAACCTTGTTGACATATAGATAAAAATATTTAGATTGAAGGCATGCTCCCAATTTTATGCCGGGAGTTCGAGTGACTGGGTAGTGCCTGTCTTTGGCCGGTACTGCTGGCGACAGTATATTAATTATGGAGGAATTATGTTGGAAGTGAGCGATCTGGCGGTAACTAAGGTCAAGGAATATCTGGTGGAAAACAATATTACCTCGGCAGTTAGGGTGGCCATTATGTCCGGTGGCTGCTCCGGTCCTGTGCTTTCTCTGGCCCTCGACGAGAAAAAAGACTCAGACAAGGTCTTTGAGTATGATGGCCTGAATTTTCTGGTTGACGGTGCCGTGGTCACTGCCTGCGGGGCTATCAAGGTGGATTATGTCCAGGAAACATCGGGTTGCGGCTGCAGCGGCAGCGGGGGATCGGGATTTTCCGTCTCTTCCGAAAAACCGCTGGCATCAGGGGGAGGAGGGTGTGCAGGATCCTGCAGTTCCGGATCCTGCGGCTGATCTTGTTATCGGGTGGCACGTGAAAAAAGGCCGGAGAGGTTTCCCTCTCCGGCCTTTTTTTGGGTCAGTGCGACGATATTACAGCAGGGCCAGGAGGACACCGGCCGCGACCGCCGAGCCGATGACTCCCGCGACATTGGGACCCATGGCGTGCATGATCAGGTGGTTCTGCGGGTTGGCCTCCAGACCGACCTTGTTGACCACCCTGGCGGCCATCGGCACTGCCGAGACACCCGCCGCGCCGATCAGCGGATTCAGGGGTGTGGACGACATTTTGTTCATCAGTTTGGCCATCAGGATACCACCGGCGGTGCCGATACTGAAGGCCAGCATCCCCAGGACCAGGATGCCGATGGTCTCGAGATTAAGGAATTTGTCGGCGGAGAGTTTACTGCCGACCCCCAGACCGAGAAAGACGATGACTGTATACATCAGGGAGTTTTTAATTGTGTCCGAGAGCCGGTCGACCACCCCGCATTCCTTGGCCAGGTTGCCGAGCATGAACATGCCGATCAGCGGCGCGGCGGAGGGCAGGAGGACCGTACAGATCCCCAGGGTCAACAGCGGCAGGATGATTTTTTCCAGCTTGGAGACATGCCGCAGTTGGACCATCTTGATCTTGCGTTCTTCCTCGGTGGTCAGCCATTTCATGATCGGCGGCTGGATCAACGGGACCAGGGCCATATAGGAATAGGCGGCGATGGCGATGGAACCGAGGAGCCGGGGCGATAGGCGACTGGCCAGGAAGATGGCGGTC
>JAUYSF010000147.1 GCA_030696435.1 Desulfoprunum sp.
ACCGTGGAATATCGGTATCCAGAATCCCCGGCCGAAGGGGGACAATGATGCGCTTCTTGCAACAGTCAACCTTGGGACGCAGGGGGGCTCGACCTCAGGCGATTATCAGCGCTACTTTATGCAGGACGGCATCCGTTATCATCACCTGCTGAATCCTAGAACGGGCTACCCGGAGAGCCTCTGTCGCAGTGTTACGGTCATTGCCCCGGAAGCCACTCTGACCGATGCCTTTGCCACAGGCATCTTCATCATGGGGCCGCAGAAGGGCATCGCCGCCCTTGAAAAGTTGGGGCTGGACGGCATCATCGTTGATAAGGATGGTGCAATCCTCGTCACCAAGGGAATCAAGGAACAGGTGCATCTGCTCAAAACGGATTGATCGCGTGTCCGTTGCCGGCCCAAGTCTTCGGGATTTGACTATCAGAGTGGTTTCTTTTCATCAAGGACCTCACGGATTGCTTCGGTGAGTTCTTTCATAGAGATGGGTTTTGCCAGACACCTGCGGATGCCGGCCTTGATTGCCTCATCCTCTGATATCAGGGCACTGTAACCAGTGGACAGGATAATCGGCATCTCAGGCCGATGTTGCAAAATCGTCCTTGCCATTTTCTCGCCGGTCAACCCGGGCATTGTGTGATCCAGGATCGCCAGCTGAAAGGCATCTGGCTCGGCAAGAAAACGCTCCAGAGCCACCTTACTGTTTGTCTCGACCGTCACACGATAACCAAGACGTTCAAGAATGGTACGGTACATCTCAACAATCATCACCTCATCATCGACCAAGAGGATATGCTCGGAGCCTGTTGCCAGCTTTTTAAATGAGACCTTTTCTTCAGTTACTGCGGTTTCATGGCTGAGTAAAGGGATGTAAATATGAAATGTCGTTCCAAAGCCGGGCTTGCTCTCCGCAAAAATAGTACCATTATGCTTTTGGACGATACCATGGGTCACTGAGAGTCCCAGGCCGGTGCCTTTTCCCTTCTCTTTGGTGGTAAAATACGGATCAAAAATACGCTCTAAGACGTCCTGATCCATACCGCAGCCGGTATCCCCAATGGAGAGGTGCAGGTAAGAACCCGGCTGGAGATGCTGGGTCGTGGGGGCAGTGGTAATCTCGGCACGGGTTAATTGGATATCGAGGACTCCACCACTCTCCTCCATAGCATGGGATGCGTTGGTACACAGATTCATGAGAACTTGATGTATCTGTGTGGGGTCTGTCATGATATAGCCGCATTCCGGGTCAAGTGTTTGTCTGAATTCAATCGTTGTCGGAATTGATGAGCGCAGCAGTTTCATGGTTTCTTTGATTATGGCCTGGATCTTCAACGGCTGCAGTTCCAATTCCTGCTCTCTGCTGAACAGAAGGATCTGCTGGATCAGTTTTTTCGCACGCTTGCCCGCCTTGAGGACATTCAACAAATCCTCACGGTTGGCATCCTCCCGTGGTAGATCGCGGATGACCATTTCCGTATAACCCAGGATCGGGGTAAGGATATTATTAAAATCATGGGCAATGCCACCGGCCAGGATGCCCATGGACTCCATTCTCTGGGCCTGGTGGAGCTGTTTTTCCAGGACCTCTTTTTGTTCAAAGGTGCGAATGCGTTCGGCGATCTCGCTCTGGAGTTGGGTATTGGCCTTGACCAGATCTTCCGTGCGTTCGTCCACCCTTCTTTCAAGATCCAACCGGATTTCCAGCAGTTCCTGATTTTTCTCCAGCAATTCCTGATTCAGTTTACGGAACAGAGTGACGATTATTTCTTTATTGTCTTCCAGGCTTTTTCGGTAAAATCGTTCCCTCTTGAGCTGTCTCTCAAGAAAATCAATAGAGTGACGGATCTCCCCTTGGATGTTGAGAGAATGTGAAAGAGGAGTGCTGTTCCGGGGAGCCTCTGTTTCGGCGAGAGCGATTTTGTGGCCATGTCCTCCCATCCGGATCAGCAATACCACAAGGGTGCAGTGATGTACTATGCTCTTACCGCCGGGATACAGAGGGGCTACCTCTCCTAACGTGTAAAATCCAATCGTTGGCACAGGTAACGGGAGGCAGTCATTAATGGTCTGCCATTCCTCAAAGGCCCGCGTGCCGAAAATATTTTTTCGGATATCGCAGGAAAAGATAAACGCCAGATCCGCTTTGATCTGCGGGGCCCCGACCAAGGTCGTCCTGATATCGCTGAGCGCCCGCTTTCGGCTTGATTCGGTAATCTGGATTTTTGCCCCGAGAGGAAGCGGCACAGGAAAACTGATGGAGCCGGACTGCTCGTCATAACCTGTCGGCACCCGTAGGAAATACGCCTGCTGACCTTCTTCATAGATCGCAAAAGGGTTTTCCGTGGCAGGATGACTATGCGGGCCCAGATACGAGCGGTAGAAATCGAGCGCGGACCTCTCGCCGATTCGTGTTACCGTATTGTCTTCTGTGGCAGTGATAATGGTAGACTCGCCGATGGGGTTCCAGCTGTTGCACAGGGTATGGGTGTACTCAATGTCACCCGCCAACAGCAGGATGACCACCGAATCGTGCAATACCCGGTTGCCGAAGAACTGGCTTGTTTTCAGCTCATTGTAATGGTAGCGCTGCAGACCGGACATGCCGCCGAATATGCCGCAGGAATCTGCCAGCTCCCTGTTCAGATAGGCAATAATGCCAGTATGCTTACCAACCAGACCATCTCCGAAGACGAGGCAGAGCTTTTCTTTCTGCAAAAGCTTGGCCCTGGCCATACTGACGGCAGTCTTAGCCGCATTTTCCGGGGCGATCGAAACGAATTCACCAAAACCACTGCCCGTTTCCACTTGATCAGCACAGATGAGCATGAGGCAGACGGAATCATCGGAAAAACCGGCAACTGAAGAAATCTCTCCGGCGGTACAACAGCCGACAAGATCCATGGCCGGGAGGCAGGCATATACTTCCTGAAGTAAATCCTGATGATTGAACTCGTCATTGGCAAAAAGAATCCCGACAGTGGGAGTACTCCCAGCAAGCTGGCGCAGGCATTCCTCCGCTATGGTATGCGCCACATATCGTGCATCGATTCCTTCGCATTGTGCCACGGCAACTTTCAACATGCGCCCACCACGAGTATGTTGTTCAGCACCAGGGTAATCGTGCTCTTCAGCATATCATTTCAAGACCGGAAGATGAAGGTTTTCGTCAATCACGGGTCAATCTTCCGGCAGCAAAGAGAGTTTGATTGTGCCCTCACAGCCTATTTCAGGGTATCGTGTTCGGTAGCCATATTGTTCCTGCCATTCCTGACTCTCCCACACTTCATTTTCGTTGCTGCGGTAATTGAATACAAGGACTTTTTCCATTCCGCCATATTTGAGTATCCTGGCCACAGCGGCAGAGTCGGGATGGTGAAACTGACTGCCGTTTGTGGAGAGCAGATAGGTCGGGCAGTCGATACAGTCAAGGAGCTCTTTTGAGGTATTGTTCTTGCTGCCATGGTGTGGCACCTTGAAGACATCGAGTTGCAGTTTGCCACTGCTCTCTGCCGTCATGCCTTGAAGATTCTTGAGCAGCAGATCCGGATGGGCATCAGCGGCAAACAGGGCGCGCTTGCCGCCATATTCGAGCAGGAAGGCGATACTCGTGCCGTTCGGCACCGAATTATCACGGGCAAAAGGGGAGTCGGCCAGCTCGTCGATATCGATAACCCCCATTTCCTCGTAGTCTGCAGGAACGGGTGGCCTTACCTCGACTTCAAGCCCAGGTAAGAGTCCAACCTTTTGGCATTCTTTTTCCCATCTGGGGACGAGTTTTAGGAGTTTGGCTGAGTCCGGCGAAAGCAATGTCACGTGCATGCCTCCAGCCAGGGAAAGATCACGGTTGCCGCCATCATCCGCCAGTTTGACCGCAGATGTATAGCCGCCAAACCCCTTGTTCCATGGCCACTCGCGGGCAATTATGCTGTCTGACAGTTTCTCACCCATCACAGCACCCATTATCTCATCTTGAAGATGATGATAGGCGTTGAACCAAATGTCCTCAGTTTCAAGACAAAGCGCCTCATCTCCAGCCAGTTTCAGAATGCCTTCAATATGGTCGCGATCGATATGGCTGACTACCAGCAGCTCCAGCCTTCGTTCCTGCTCGGGCAGTTGGAGTATAAACTCCTTTATCAGGTCCGCCGTACTCTCACGGCCGCCATCGATCAGGATATTATGAAATACTCCGGCACTTCCGTAGCGGATCCAAAAGCAGTCTCCTTCAGCGGCAGGAAACATGTAGATGTCAAAACAATCTGCCATATGTAGTCCTCCGTGCTCATTGGTTTGGGGGCGTATCCGCCAGAGTCAGCGCCAAAAACACCTGGGACATATCTATGCGCCAAGCAATCGGTAACAACTTGTCAAGCCAGGCCGAGGCTTCGGCATCGCCATCATCCCTGAACAACCTCAGTCCATTTACCAATAATGACATGCCCTTGGTAAAATACGGCAGACCAAGCCGACAGGCGAGCAGCAAGGCCTTGCGCGCTTCATGGACATCGTCTTCATTCTGCTGATGGTCGAGTTTCAGCCAGGCATATTGGATGGCCCCGTCGGGAAGCCAGGGAAACCATTTTTTCAGGTTCTCGATCCACTGGTGCCATTGTTCTTTTTCAGCATTCCTTTTCTGTTGATCTGAAAGCAGAAGGATATAACCACCCAGAGCGGCGCCAATGGGATTCAGCGACTTTTCAAAGAGCAGGGTCTCAGCAAGTGATAAATTGAACATGTCGGCAGCCTGGTTCGCAGAGCCACTTGCCAGATAGGCCAGCGGCGCGCTGAGGTAAGGATCCCTGATTGCCAGGGAAAATTCCCCTTCAGCGGCGGCCCTTTTTTTTCTGACCGCCAGTTCGACCTCTCCTGGCAGCGCATCGACAACCCAGGGCAGAGGAAGAGAGAGCAGGCGATTCCGTCGACCGATACTGATGAGAGCATACTTTCTTTCCGGCTCTGCGTTTCTTTCATGGTAGCTCTCTGCAAACCGATAGAGATTCAGTGCCTCGTCGGAGTAGGCGGGGATTTGTTCTTGACTGTCGCCTCGCACTTCCGCAAACAATCTCTTGCTGTCTTGCAAAGATTGCTCAAGCTTCTGCAAGAAGGCGGCAGCATCTGCACCTGCGGCATTTCCGACTGTGTGCTTCCAGAGCAGAACCTGGACTTCTTCAGGGCCAGCAAGGTTTCTTTTCCTTGGAGTTGGTTTCCCGTCCAGCCCAGCCGTAGCATGAGGAGATCGCACATTGAGCAGGCTATCTGCCCAATGTGCTGGAAGCTGCGGGCCGCTCATCTTCATGACATTGCCGGTAGAATCCTGCCAGCCGAATAAGGCATTTTTCTGGTCGGCTGGCAGCCTGAATGTGACCTCTTCTGTGTGCTTTGCTGTGAGAGTAACTTCTTCAGAAAGTATTTCTCCTGAGGGCATTCTGACTTCAATCATGTAATTACCAGGAGAAACATTCACCTGGGTAAATGGGACGCCAGCGCCAACCGGGATTGGTACGGTCTGTATTTTTTTCGACCTTCCTCCAGCAGGAATATAATAGAGAGCTGCAAGCAAACCATGGATCAGTTCACCACCAGATATTCCACTTTCCATCTTGAGTTTCAGCGTACTCATTGCTGGTCCTCCAGGATTACCTTCCGGGAGGGAGGTCGTATAAGCACCTTGTCTTTATTGAAGGGAGTTTGATCGGCAAATTCAGCGGAGAAACGATATTGACCAACCAGGATATCTGTTAGCCAATTTCCCGGCGACGGATCTCTCCTGGCCAAGATGACACCATCATCCGAACACGAAAAAAAAGCCATGTCGGTTTTCTCTTCGGGCCTACAGGTGACTGTTACCGGTATTTTCGGTGCACCATCAAGATAGTGTAGATAAAAAAGAGGGAGCCTGTTGCCTTCTGGAGCCTGTCTGGCATCTGGATGTTCCCTGAGCAGAGTGCAAATTGCTTCATGCAGGTTAATCGTGTCCACTCGCCAGGTTTCATCGTCGTTATTGTTATCGCTACCGCAACCATTCAGCGATTTTAACAGTATCTCGGTAAAAACTGTTTCCCGGCCCGCCCGGCCGAAAGCGGCTTCTCCTGCCAGGGTTGAACAGAAGATCGGGCCCTTGCCCGGTGCCTTGGCACTTCCGGCAATTATCTGCCTACCCTCCCCACTGTATTTCAGCAGCAGCGTGCTGGAGACAGACCGGCAGGAGTCGATAAAATAGCACTGTTGTGAGGCCTTGCACTTTCCCATCCCTGAATGCAGATTGTTTAAGTTCAGGGCCATATCCAGAGGGTCGTCCTGGTCCTTGCCAAAATCCTGTGGTAAAAGAATGACATCCGTACCGCGTTCAAAACCATGACCGCAGAAAAAAAAGAGCAGCAGATTGTTTTCATTCTCATCGCCCTTATCTTTCCAGGCCTTGACTGCCTGCTCGACATTTTCCATGGTCGCAATTTTTGGAAGCACCGGACCCGCCAATGCCGGTTGCACCATAAATGGTTGCTGCTCCCTCTCTGAGACAAGCAAAGAGACGGTCGAGAGTGGCTTGTCCGGATTGGAAAAACGGCTAATGAGCCACTCTGCAATCATTCTGGCTGAATACGGTGGCGAGGATAGTTGTCCCATCCCTTCACAGTCCGCAAACTTTTCTTCATCACCACCGACAAGATGAGGATAGTAGCCAACCCCGATAACGAGCGCATGGGTACAGGCACCGGCCTGTTCGCGGCTGAAAACTGAAAATTCACTCATAGAGGCCAGCTCCTTTCCGGAAATCAATTACAGCTTTTCATCGCACCTTTCCTCGTAGCACCTGTTGCACGATGTTTTCCAGATAACCCGGTTCATACCTGGGAGATTGTCCCTTATTGTAAAGACAGCCCTGTCCGGTAAAGTTCCACAGCTCATTCGTACAGAAATTACACTGTCCCTGGCTCCGTTCCAGGTGGCCGGTTTCTGGGTTGTAAGCAATTGTCAGGCCGTATTCCTCGATCAGGGCGTCGGCTATCATCTGGTAGGGATCGCAGTAATAGGCCATGATCACGCCCCAGGCCGCAGTGCTGATCTCGCTCCGGATCGGATCTGCTCCTCCGTCAATAGCCACAGCTGTGATTTCATTGTAGATCTTGTCACTCATCCGGTTTTCTCTTGCCAGAATCGCAACATCCTGGGCAAAATCGGCCTGGAAGGCGGTCCAGGCCACTGTCGAAAAACGGGCCTGATTTCGGAAATTTTCCGGATAGGAAAAATGCGGACAGATAATCAGCCGGGTCTTGAGAGAATAGCTGCCGATCTCGATAGCCAGGTATTTTTTGCGGGTACAGGTTTCTTTGAGTAGCTGAAAGATCTCTCTTCCCTCGTAGTCGACATCGATCCAGTTTTTGAAAGAGGCTCCGAACATCTCCATGGCACTCCCACCCACAATCACCAGCACGGCCGGCCGGCTCTGGATAATCTGGGAAATGGCAAAGGCCTTGTCGTGCACACATTTACCGGCAATGACATCTCTTGGAATATCGTAGACATCGCTCCAGCCCGGCGAGGCGCAGGCCACCATATCGTTTTGCGAAACATCTTCACCAATACGTAAGACGATCTCGCTGGCAGTCGTTCCAGTCTCCGAATCATCCCCAAGGTGCTCTTTGATATATTGCGACAGTTTCTGTAGAACGGGAATAAAACGCTGGTAGTAGCCGGTTGAGTTTTTGTTGAGCGGGACATTCGCCGTTTCTGGCATGGCCAGTTTCGCCGCCAGGATATCTCCCTGACGGAATGAAAGGACACCTTTTTCGGGCTCCCGGCGTTCAACCAGCACGACATAGCGGGCCTCCGGAGTCCAGGCGACTTCCAGTTTTCGTTCGTTTTCTTCATCGGCATAACGAAGAGACAATTCCAGCCAGCGATGGTTTGTGCAGCGTCTCACTGCCGTAAGCCAGCCATCCCTTTCGGCAACTATTTCCGTACCGGAAACGATCGATTCTCTGATAAATTCCAGATCAAAGCTCTCTTGATAGATCGTCTGGAAACGGTAGTAATATGCGTAATTCATCGGATCGCTCAAACTCGGGTAGGCCCAGCGTGCCCCTGTGGTGCTTGGAAAATAGGAAGTCAGATTCGGATTTATGCCGATAGTCATGATGGGGGCCTTGCGACAGCCGTGCATGATCGCCGGTTCAACCGGTTTAGATCCAGTGGCCTGGACATCCATCAGGCGAAAACTGTGATTGATCATTATCTGCTCGTGGACTTCCCGGAAACGGGCCGGAAATTGTTCCTGCCAGTCAAAGGAAGGATATGGGCCGTAGGGCAGGATTCCATCCCAGAACCACCCGCAGGAACGGCAGTTTTTCACATCGGTAACCAGCTGAACTTCCAGGGGAGCATCTTCTCTTTGGGGGCACATGATGACCTCGCAGACGATTATGGGTTGAGAGGTTAAAACTGATGGAGACGGAATCTGCTGAATCGGACCTTGTTGCTGGGAGGGATACCGCCCTTGCGCCAATGCTTGGCTGCCAGGCGGAGAAATACCTCATCAGCCATATTATGGACCAGGGCTGAACCGGAGCAAACCCATTCCGCATTGTATTTATCCTTATAATACGAGTTGAACACCGTGCCGTGCCGGGTCAGGCGCAGGGTCCCGCTGAGATTGTCCTGTGTTCCGTCGCCAACGTTAGGTCCGTATTTGTTATACATATTACCTGAATCCGACTGCCACTCTGTGTCTATCCGGGTGAGATTATGGCTGTTGTTCCAGCCGATCCGAAAGCCATTGTCTTCGTCCCGTTCACTGCTGGCATAGGGCGGTGCACCATGGACATCAAAAGTCAGGTTGACGTTTCTGCTGTTCAGATCATCGTTTTGCGGATGATGGTAGCCGGGATCGATGGTAATGGCCGCCAGCTCAAAGGTGGTTGCCTGTTGCGGCGATTCGACATAAAAATCTACCTGGGCATCAAAATCGCCGTGCACAGGAATGCGGCTGACTGCTGCCGCTCCGGAATATTCTCCGCCTTCAGCAATGGCGATAGTCAGTCCGTCATTCTGGCTGAGCACGGTATCACGGTTGCAATGGGAATACCCGCAGGTCCACAGATCCAGGTCGATGACATTTCCGCTGAAATCATCCGCCATCACCAGAGCGGGAGGCGTAACAAGCTGAACCGTGCGATCAACACCGCGCATGACCAGTCCCCGCAATCCCTCCTGTCCGCCGATTTCCCGATACTCAAAAGGAGACAATGAAAAACCCTTGCATGTCAGCAGAAAGGTGCAGCCATTCGCCCGGATCTGTTCCAGATCCACTGTATTGATATCCTCCAGGCTGAGGTAGAAACTCTTTATCCCTGCCCGCCCGGCAGTTTCCATAGCATTCTGGATCGTTTCACCGGCTGAGAGTATATAGGCAAAAGGTGTTTCGGTCGGGCTCTCCCGGCAGTAGAGACAAACCTGTTTGTCGCCGATGAGGGTTACGTGCTCTTCCAGGCCGAAGGATTTGAGCATCTCCAGAATTTTTCCGACCAGCAACGCACGTCGTGCTGGATCTGCACTTTCCGTGACGAGCAGCATGATCTCCGTCCGCCTGCCGAAAACCTGCAACACCTCCTGCAACCGGGGCTGGATAAGGCCGGCAGATTTCCAGGGAGTATCGCTACCGAATCTGCCATCTGTCTGATTATTCTGATCCAGTATCACGGATCGGAAGGTTGCGCCGGCATTGATTCTAGCACATTCCTTGGCCGTGTGGTCGCTGATGGGAAAGGGGGAGTTCTCAGAATCGGTTATCCGGTTATCAGGGGCACAGATTAGTATGCCGTCTGCTGAGAGCTGCACAGCAGCAACGATTCCGGCGGCACCCGCGCCGAGTGCCGCCCAATAGCCCGCCATGGTGTCGGCCGGGGCGGCATGTGGGTTGCCGTGTAATCCATAGACCGGCAGATTTTTCTCTCTCATCACTCTCCTCTCGTATTGACGCTCGAAGTGGATATTGAAATGTTCACCGCCCCGGACCGTTAGACCTTGATGCTCGGTGTAAGGACCATAGGAAATAGAATGCGGCCTGTCGTATTCCTGAAGAATCACCGTGACCAGCGAGGCCAGTTCATCAATCAGCGTTGGATGGGGCAGCGGTTCGACACAGGGCTGATGCTCCCAGCAGATGAGGTAGTCTTCAGTAGAGACAAAGTATAGACCATCCAGCCCCATGGCCTTCTGCTGAACGGAATTGAGCATTTCCGTCACGACAGTCTTGAAGTATTCAGGCGAATCGGCCGCTCTGCGAGTGCCGACCAGCACTCTGGAACGACCGATATACCAGTCTGCCGGTTGATTGAGGAGATAGTAGGGACGGTTCGGCTGGGGGCTGCCAATCAGTAATTCCGGAAAACCCGATTTCGATCTGGCGCCGTCAAATACCGCAGAATGGAGAAGCCCGTATGCCCGACCTCCGCATGTCTTGAAGGTCTGTTTATAGTCTGCCTGTGAGGCATAAAAGACCAGGGCTATCTCATCCGGGATACACTCTGGTTTGTTGGGAGGCAGTACTGTCGGCAGGTAAGCGGTAAGTCCGGCTGGGGCTTGATGCTGGGCTGTGATGGGAATAAAGACATTTCCCAGCTTTTGGAAGAACTGATCCTTGGCAAGATCGGTGATTGCATAGCCTCTCCAGACCCGCACCGAATCAGGTGCAACAGAGATCACCCTTTCCATATCTTTTTCTCCGGTTACAAAAGCTTTAACGTAACAGACGGATCACAAGAATTCACTTTTCGGGGGTGGTGCAAACAGCAGAAATCAGTGGACGGCAGGTGGAATGAAACAGGCGCGTTGAATGCCAATGCCAAATCAAGCGTTAACCTTGTCAGCTACGCTGCGCATCTCGCTCCTTGATATTCCACTTTCTGTCTCATACTATCACAAAAAATCTTTAGCTCAAAGGCGCTTCGCTCACATTTTGGTCAGGGTTGATTTTCATGGCAGCGCTCAACTGGGCAATCCGTCGGCTCTGCTTTGTATCTTTGCTGATTATCCCTGTTTTGCATGCGGGTTGGTGGATAAAAAAGAGTATTCAGTTCAAATCAATAACAAAGCTCGATTTTTTAGCGCTCTTCTGGCTTGCAATAACTTAGAGTCTATACTAAAAAATTGTAATTGAGGCATATTAAGAAGACCAAGGCTTTATGGAGAAACAGCAGCAATTATTCATGAACAATTGATATTGTTTCAAATTACAGAAAAATGACTCACTACACCCTCCTTTTTCAACTCATAGTACTCATACTGCTGCCAGGTTGCACTTATCTGCATGAAGCCGGCAAACAGGCCAACTACGCCGCTCAACTTAGAAAAGACCCGAAATTGCGCATCTCAAAACACCTGGTCGATACCGAAAAGTTCTTCGTTTATGGGAAAATCACGGGGGATACCAAAATAGGTGAGATGCCAATGGCCGTAGTCGCCCTGTCCGACACTTTTCAACAGAACGAAATCGTCGACATCAACCACTTTTCGCGCATTGATTCCTACTATGGTCTGAATTTGCCAGTGGGGAACTATCGCCTGCTGGTGGTCAGTGATCTGGACCTCAACGGATTCTTTGACGAAACAGAGGTGATCGGCAGCAGACAGCTCTTACTCAGCGAAAAGGTGACACCGGGCAAAGTGCTGGGCGAATTCGACCTGGAGGTCAACAAACCGAGAACCTATAGCGGTGCCCCCTTCCCTCTTCAAACCCCGCCCGCTGAGCGATTGACCGAATCCCTGTTTTATCCGAAGGGATCCATCCGTTCCCTTGACGACCCGATCTTCTCCCCGCAGATGGCCAGACTGGGCATGTATGAGTCGGCTGCCTTTCTTGAGGTTGCTCCCATGATGTTCTATGCCCTTGGAGAGGCCGTCGGCTGCAAGATCCCGGTCATCTTCGTGCATGGCATCGATGGCTCACCCCGGGAGTTCAAAGAGATCGTCGAGCATCTGGACCGACGCTTCTATAATCCATTGTTTTTCTATTATCCCTCGGGAAATGATCTCGGTCAGCTGAGTGAATTCTTCTACAACATTTTCTTGTCCGGAAAGGTGATCCCGCTTGACCGTACACCGACGGTCATCGTTGCCCACAGCATGGGAGGACTTATCGTCCGGGACGCCATGAACCGCTGCAAGGGGGAGAAGAAAGGCGCCATGGTGCAGCGGATCATTACCATTGCCTCACCCATGGGAGGACACCCCAGTGCCCGAATCGGCGAGAATGCCCCTCTCGTACTCCCTGCGTGGCGCGATATCAACCCGGACAGCACGTTCATCCATTGCCTCTATCGCAGGCCGTTGCCTGAGAGTGTTGGTTATCACCTGTTCTATGCCTACGGCAACGACAGCTCAGTGAAGATAGGAGAAAACAGCGACGGGGTGGTGCCGATGTCGAGCCAGCTGGCGCCTCAGGCCCAGAACGAAGCCGCGAGACAGTACGGTATCAACGATACCCACATAGGTATCCTGAAGAATCCGGATCTCATCAGCCAGCTCCTGAATATCATCTACGAGGTGAAACCGCCCTATTCGAAGCGCCTTGTCGAGGAATGCAACAGGGGTGGTTTCAATGTAGAGCTGAGTGAGGACTATTCGCGGATGGAGAAGCACTTTATCCGGCATTATGCCTTTGTTTTCGAGGCCCTTGTTTCGGGCAAGGTGGCACCGGAAAACCCGCCACTGGAACATTTCGTCAAGGCCTGCCGGGGAGAGGTACCGGCGACGACTCCGGCAGAAACGGCCTGGATCAAGTACCGCAAAGAGCACAGGGAAAAATAGATAATTGCTTCCTCCTTTCCCACGAACAGCAAGCATGATCCTTTAATGATCTGCCCAGTCTATTGGTTTTGTGAGAAAAAATCTGGGAAAAGCAGTTTTGCAAACTTGGCCGAAAAATAGACAGGATATTTGAGCACATCTTTTCCGGCCATGGCCAGGCCGAAAATACCAAGTCCCCAACTGAAACCATAGAACAGCAAACTGTTCACCACGCCGGTTATTATATCCTTGTTAAGCCAGGCGATAATCATGGTGATCAGCGGCACCCCATAGCCAATGACGAATGAAAGAGCCAGGATAAAGAGCCCGGTCCTCGTCTTGAGGGGCAGGCTTGAGAACGGTTCCCTGTCAAGTTTTTTGGCGTCTTCCCGGTTTACCCAGTTAATAGCCTTGTTTTTGAACATACGCGAAAGTTTCCCTTTTTTTATGTGAGCCGTACTGAGAAAAAAACAGGTCCTCGCTTGCCTTCTCGTTCTCATCTTGATTTGGAAATGGAATTATCTGCTCAACTCTGCCGGGGGCGTGGGAGAAGTGGCAACCCGCTTGCGGGCCACAACCTCCAGCAGCATCCCACCAGAGATGATGCTTTTAAGGAGATGGGCAGTGATGGACACGGGTTCGAAGCCCGCTTCATTCAGCATGACCTGGAACTGGTGGCGGCTACGGGCCTTGAGCCATATTCCCTGGCGCATGGCATTGCCGATCTGGGTAAACAGGCGGAACAGCGATTTTCTGGCCGTTATGAAGTAGATCACTCCACCGGGAGGTACGTGAGAGGCCAGTCGCACAAGCAATGCCGGAAGGTCCTCCAGATATTCAAGCGCTGAAAAAGCACAAACGACATCGTAGGGACCGTTCAGTTCCGCTGTTTCACCATTGCCCACCTGCAGTTTCACATTGTCGATGCCCTCGGCGCGACACTTACCTTCCAGGATCCTAAGCATATTGGCTGAGATATCCAGGGCTTCGACTTCCTGGCAGTGGCGGGCGATTGTGGTGGTGAAAATACCAGTTCCCGCACCGATCTCCAGTACACGGTCGGCACCCTCGAATATTTCTGGAATCCGGGACATGAACAGGCTCAATTCGGTGCGCCGGGAAATAGAAACATTGGAGCAGAACTGCTCCTGGTCGTAGGTCGCCGCCAAGCCATCGTAGAAAAGCTCGGCGGCGTTCGAACCGACGCCCGACGCCCCCTGCATGATTTCCTTGCCGATGAGCCGGGCCAGGGGCCGTACTTCCAAGCCGCGCTGTCGGAGGCCTTTCAAAATGGTCTGAAACTCCGACAGCAGGTGATCCACATTGTCTTTCAGCGGAGCCACGTCGTGCAACAGGATAATATCCCGCGGGCCAACCTTGCCAAGAATTCCAGAAGCCAGATGTTTGATGTGACGATTGCCCATATCGCCTGCCCGGCAACTGAAATTGACGCAGAACATGCCCGATTCCAGAAGTACACGCCACAGGTAGGCGTTAGTGACCCCCACCGGCGGGCGGAAGGCTAGGGGAACAATACCGAACTGCTGCAAGACTTTCTGGGCCGATTCCACCTCCCGTCTGAGGGTTCGTCGGCCCTTGAGCATCAAGGTGGGAAAATGACTGTAGGAATGATTACCGAGTGTGTGGCCTCTGGCAAGGATCAAACGCACCAAATCAGGGTAGCGTTCCGCCTTCTCACCCGTGACAAAAAAGGTCGCCTTGACCTCATATTGATCGAGCACATCCAGAAGATAGGGCGTAACGAGCGGATCGGGCCCGTCATCGAAAGTGAGGGCGACGCCTGACTCACCCTTTCGTCCGCGACTGATAATCGGAAGGTAGTAGCTGAGTCCGGGGATGAGGGCTGCCAGAAAGTTGATCAAAGGGAGCAAAGCTAACGGAATCAAGGCCATCCATGGTTCGATGAACCAGAAAAGCAGACAGAATTGCAATGCGCTCAAGGCGACAAAATGGTAGGGTGCGAGCGGGAAAATCATTGATCTGGATTAAGAAATGAGCGTGGGGGGAAATGCGCCCGGGAAGGGGGATCCTTCCCAGAGCCAGTGACGGAGATTGATGCCATAACTTTGGCGAAATGTCAATTCTGGCGTGCCCTGACAGAAAGCCCAAATTATAAATTTTTATCTGGACATTACTGGTTGAGCAAGGTGGAACTTATGGGTTCAAATGCTGTTGAAGGGCAAAAAAAACGTATTGTCCTGGTTCATCCCCGCGGGTCCAATTGGTTTAAGGGCACAAAAGACGTTATTGCGGCAGCTAACAGGATGATTCCGCATGGCATTCTCTCCATCGCAGCCTGGCTCGAGAAAGAAGGCTATGAGGTTTTTGTGCATGACTGCCTAGGGCCTCAGGCCTCGGCTGACTTTCAAACCAATATTCAAGAAATACTGAGTTATAAATCTGATATTGTTGGATTTTCAGCCACAACATCCTCTTTCCCCGACTCGGCCAATATGGCTGCCGCTGTAAAAAAAGCCGCTCCCACGACCGCTACTGTCTGTGGTGGCGTCCATTGTTCCGCTTTAGGTCCTTCACTCTTGAGGGATTACCCGGCTTTTGACTACATTGTGATGGGTGAAGGAGAAATAACCCTGGCCGAACTGGCTTCTGGTGTTGCCCCCGCAGAGGTCAGAGGACTTGTCTGGCGCAAGGGCGATGAAGTAGTTGAGAATGGTCCGCGTCCGGCGATAGAGGATCTCGATATTTTGCCATTCCCGGCGTATGAAAAACTCAAGGGCTTTCCTCAAGGCTATAATCTACCACTCTTCAGTTATGCTCATTTCCCCGGCACATCCATGGTGACCAGTCGTGGTTGTCTGTTTCAGTGTTCCTACTGTGACCGTTCAGTCTTTAAGAAGGGGTTTCGCTATAACTCTGCAGAATATATTTATAGACATTTTCAATACTTGAATGAACGGTTTGGTGTCCGTCACGTCAACATCTATGATGATTTATTCACGACTGATGAAAAGCGGATCGTAGATTTGTGTGATATGCTCAGCAAACGTCCGCTTGATATGCAGTTTAACTGCGCTGTACGGGTAGGGTATGCTCCTGATAAGCTTTTGAAAATGCTTAAAAGAGCCGGATGCCTCATGGTCTCTCTGGGCGTAGAGTCGGCTGACCCGGACATGCTGAAAAAGCATAAAGCGGGCGTGACCGTTGAAAAAGTGCAGGAGACGGTCGCTTCAATCCAGGCGGCTGGGTTACGCGCTAAGGGGCTCTTTATGATGGGTCTGCCGGGAGAAACCGAGGATTCCATCCGCCGGACCAGCGATTTTGTCCTTTCCCTGGGATTGGATGACATGAATATGGCCAAGTTTACGCCATTCCCTGGAGCCCCCTTGTGGAAAACCATCCGAGATGAAGGCGCTTTCGAAGAAGATTGGGCACAGATGAACTGTCTCAATTTTGTCTTTATCCCCAAAACAATAGGTTCAAAAGAAATTCTGGACCAACTCTATAATGTTCATGTAAAGCGCTTCTACACCAGCAAAGATTGGCTCAGCAAGTTTAAAAAACGTATCTGGCAGCACCGCCATTCGATTTGGCATATGGTAAAAAATCTGCCCGACTTTTGGGCCGCCAAACGCCAGTTCGAACCAAAGAAAAAAGCTTAGGGGGCATTACGAAATAACCATTACACAATCACCTCTCATGCAAGTCCTTTGCGGAGATTGTGTTTTTGAGCGTCTTCACTTTGAACTGTATCGTTTGAAATTGGACTATGAAATGGCGGAGGAGCAGGGATTCGAACCCTGGGTGGAGTTTCCCCCACAACGGTTTTCGAGACCGTCCCGTTCAACCGCTCCGGCACTCCTCCGTGGGGAATTATTGATACCAACAACTCACAGAATCTTCAAGATCAATAGGTGAAAAACCTCTATTTTGGCTCAGTTGGATTGTCTTAGCATCCATTCCTGCTTCGCCTTGAGCTCCTGAAATCTTTTCGACAGTCGAGTATTTGACCGCATGTAGCTCATAGCCTGTCTGGTCAAGACCGCAAGAGGACCGATAATTAAGGAAACCGATTTGGTCATTACCCGTTGGAATGACTGGATCACTGGCACAGCATTTCTGGAAAAAATTGACAAAGTTGCTTGACCGGAAGCAAGGGACATGTTTTTTATGCTATCTAGCTATCCTAGATAGCTGGCCAGATGAACAAAAGATCTCGATCCATTTGCCTGCAGGGTCAGGGGTGCTTTAACGAGTGACAAAAACTGACAGGGCCGACACATTACCTCGATACGGGGGCTTAAAAAATGCTTCATCATCTCAACAAATCGAGCCATGCCGGCATGAACAGGGTCGTTATTACCGGCATGGGAATTGTTTCCTGTATCGGCTTATCGCTGGACGAAGTTACCGAAGCACTTCGTCACAGCACGAGCGGCATTACCCTGCTGGATGAACGTAAGCAGATGGGATTCACAAGTGGGCTCAGCGGCACAATTAAAGGATTTGATAACGAAAACTGCCTGGAAAGAAAGTTCCGTAAATCCCTTCCCGAGTTTGGCCTTTGGGCCTGGGATGCGGTAAAACAGGCCCTATACCAGGCAGGCATTGACGAGCAGGACCTGGTC
>JAUYSF010000322.1 GCA_030696435.1 Desulfoprunum sp.
CTTTACTCTCTCTAGTTTGCCATTTTTTCAGGCCGGATGTCCAGTTTTTGCAATATATCACCTCTTTTTATTGAGGAAGCTACCACGCCGAAGTATACACTTCAGACGGCCTGAAGACCTACCGGAGGTCAAAGAACGCGGCCGGTGAACGGTCGGATTATCCCTCTTCAATATATGAGTCATCTATGAGCGCACCCGCACCAGCCAAAAAAAACCAGTCTCCACTCCTTCTCATCGCTCTATTCATCTGTGGTTTTCTTGCCGGTGTCGCTTTTACCGTCTATAAAATGGGCAGCACGACAACACCGCCGACTGTCGCCAATCAGGAAGGGTCACAGATTTCCAAAGAGAGTGCGGAAGCCATCGCCCAGCTTGAGAAAGAAACCCTCGCCCACCCCGACGGCTATCAGGCCTGGACCAAGCTCGGCCATCTCTATTTTGATACCGATCAGCCGGAGAAGGCTATCGCCGCCTACAACCACTCGCTTGCGCTCCATCCGGCCGATGCTAATCTCCTGACCGATCTCGGAGTCATGTACCGCAACACCGGCGAGAAGGAGAAGGCTATCGAATCCTTTGACAAGGCCCGGGAAATCGACGCCAAGCACGAACCATCTCGACTGAATAAGGGTATCGTTCTGCTTTTTGACATGAATAAACCGGAGGAGGCTATCGCCAGTTGGGAAGAACTGCTGCGCCTCAATCCCGAGGCCAAGATGACCGACGGTACCGGGGTGCGGGAGTTTATCGAGCAGATCAAGAAGGAACTGGCCAAACCGCAGGAAAAATAACCGGCCTCGTTCTGTCCTAAAAAATGAGTGCACCCTGATCGAACCCTCACCGGCCCTTCACCGGTCCCTGATCGGAGTCGAAGGGCCGTTGAAAAGACCGCTTTACCAAGAGTCAAAAGGAGAAACCATGAAATTTGAGACCCTCGCCCTACATGCCGGCCATACCGTTGACCAGGACAGCCTTTCACGGGCCGTGCCGATCTACCGGACCAGCGCCTATCTGTTCAAGAGTACCGAACACGCCGCCAACCTCTTTGCCTTGAAAGAACTCGGCAATATCTACACCCGGCTCGGCAACCCCACCCAGGCCGTCCTGGAAGAACGGGTTGCCAGGCTTGAAGGTGGAGCGGCCGCCCTGGCGCTGGCCTCGGGCACCTCGGCGATCTTCTACTCGATCATCAATATCTGCGGCCAGGGTGATGAGGTGGTGGCCGCCAACAACCTCTATGGCGGCACCTACTCGCAGTTCGACTCGATCCTGCCGCAACTGGGTATCACGGTGCATCTGGTCGATCCTACCGATCCCGAAAACTTCACCAGGGCCATCAATGACCGCACCCGTTGTCTTTACTGTGAGACACTGGGCAACCCGGCCCTCAACATGACCGACATCCGGGCAGTGGCCGATATTGCCCACCGCCACCGGTTGCCGCTCATCGTCGATTCGACCTTCACCCCGCCCTGTATGCTGCGGCCGATCGAACACGGGGCCGATGTCGTCATCCACTCGCTGACTAAGTGGATGGGCGGCCACGGCACCGGCCTCGGCGGCATTGTGGTCGATGCCGGGACCTTCGACTGGACCGACCCGAAGTTCAGCCTCTTCAATGAGCCGGACCATTCCTACCACGGTCTGCGCTATGCCCATGATCTGGGACCGATGAACCCCATCGCCTTCGCCCTGCGCATGCGCCTTGTGCCGCTGCGTAACCTCGGGGCCTGCATCTCGCCGGATAACTCCTGGCTCTTTCTCCAGGGCATCGAGACCCTGGCCCTGCGCATGGAGCGCCACAGCGAAAATGGTGCGACCGTGGCCGACTATCTGCACAAGCATCCTGCGGTCGAATGGGTCAACTATCCCGGCCTGCCCGGTTCTCCCGGCCATGAAACCGCCAAGAAATATCTGCAGAACGGCTTCGGCGGCATGGTGGCCTTCGGCATCAAAGGCGGCCTGGCGGCAGGGCGACGTTTTATCGAAGGCCTGCAGCTCTTCTCGCATCTAGCCAATGTCGGAGACGCTAAGTCGCTGGCCATCCACCCGGCCTCGACCACCCACTCCCAGCTCTCACCCGAACAACTGGCGGCGGGCGGTATCAGCGAATCAATGATCCGGCTCTCGGTCGGTATCGAGCATATTGACGATATCCTCGCCGATATTGAACAGGCCCTGGGCAAGGCTGCCCGGCAGGGTTAGGATGAAGGGCAAAAGACCATGACAGCAGCGATTGCCCACCAGGATCCGGCCTCCGTCGGCATCGTCGAGAAAAAATACCATACCTTCGCCGAACCACCGGAGGAGATGGTTCTTGAAAGCGGCACACAACTCGGGCCGATCACCATTGCCTACGAGACCTATGGCAGTCTCTCCGCGAAAAGAGACAATGTGGTGCTCATCGCCCATGCCTTTTCCGGCGACTCACATGTGGCAGGCAGATACGCCGGAGAACTCGACGGTGACAAAACCGGCTGGTGGGATTTCATGGTGGGTCCCGGCAAGGGTATCGACACCGAGCGCTACTTTGTCATCTGCGCCAATATCCTCGGCAGCTGCATGGGCTCGACCGGCCCGTCATCGCTCAATCCCGAAACCGACCGGCCCTACGGCCTCGATTTTCCGATGGTCACCATCGGCGATATGGTCGAGACCCAGAAACGCTTGCTCGATCATCTCGGCATCGAAAAACTACTGGCCGTAATCGGCGGCTCGGTCGGCGGCATGCAGGTCCTCGAATGGTGTGTCCGCTATCCGCAGATGGTCCGAGCCGCCATCCCCATCGCCACCACCATGCGTCACTCCGCCCTGGCCATCGCCTTCAACGAGATCGCCCGTCAGGCCATCATGGCCGATCCGAACTGGAACCGGGGCGACTACTACGCGGGCCGGAGCCCCGATCTCGGGCTGGCCGT
>JAUYSF010000342.1 GCA_030696435.1 Desulfoprunum sp.
CCCTCGTTTGAAGTGATCCCGGCCCTGCTCTCGCGCTGCCATGTCTTTGTCCTCGAACCCCTGGCCGACTCGCAGATTCGCCGCATTCTGCAAAGAGCGATTGCCATCATCGGTCGCGACCTGACACTCGCCGATGAGGCCCTGGGATTTCTGACGGAGCAGGCCGGCGGCGACGGCAGAAAGGCCCTGAACAACCTGGAGATGGTCTGCCGCAATACCTACCGAGGCGACCGGATCGACCTCGAAGGGGTGCAACAGGCCCTGGCCCACCGCTCGCTGTTCTATGACAAAGGCGGCGAGGAACACTACAACCTCATCTCGGCCTTGCATAAATCGATCAGGGGCAGCGATCCCCAGGCCGCCCTGTACTGGCTGGCTCGGATGCTTGAGGCCGGTGAGGATCCGATGTATCTCGCCCGGAGGCTGATGCGGATGGCCAGCGAAGATGTGGGGCTGGCCGACCCGCAGGCCCTGGTCCAGGCCGTGGCGGTCAAGGAGGCCGTGCATTTCCTCGGTATGCCCGAGGCCAATAACGCCCTTGCCCAGCTCACCGTCTACCTGGCCACCGCCCCGAAGAGCAACGCCCTCTATGCCGCCTATAACCTGGCCAAGGCCGATGCCCATGCCACCAGCCACCTCAAGGCGCCGCTGCATATCCGCAACGCCCCGACCGGGCTGATGAAGGATCTGGGCTACGGCAGGGACTATCGCTATTCCCCTGACTTTGCCAACAGTTACAGCTATCAGAGATGTTTTCCTGAGAAAATGGAAGAGAAGACCTATTACCGGCCCTCCGCCTTTGGCTTTGAGAAAGAGATCCAGAAACGGCTTGATTGGTGGCAAAAGCTCAAACTACAGCAGTTGCAACGGGAAGATAAGGAAGATTGAGAGACGCTTGTGGGTCAGCCCGATGGATTCCGACCGGCAGCCTGTCTGCCAAGTTCGTTTTTGACGGCCTGGCCAATCTGGGCCATGGTGTAGGGTTTCTTGACATAACCGCCGACCCCGAGCTGGATGGCGACCTTCACGTCACTACACTCGGAAAAACCGCTGACGATCAGGGCCTTCTGACCGGGATGAAGGGCAACGATCTCCCGGTAAGTCTGCAGACCATTCATGCCAGGGGGCATCAGCATATCAAGGATCACCAGATCAGCGGATTTTTGCCGAAGGTACGCGATGGCCTCCTCTCCCGAGGGCACCACAGCCACTTCATAGCCAAAGACTGTCAATATTTTTCCAGCGATTTCCCGCTGCAACGGTTCATCATCTACCACAAGGATCTTGCCTTTGCCCCGCAGATCGACCTCAGCAATCGCTCCAGAACTCTCGGGAACAGCAATTTTCTGAGCGGGCAAAAAAATCCGAAAAATGGTGCCAACCGAATCGCAATCAAGCACAATGCGTCCCTCATGCTCGCGGACGACATTCCAGACCACCGTCAAGCCCAGACCAGTGCCTTTTTTGCCCATAACCTTTCTGGTATAGAAGGGATCAAAGATACGCCCCCGGTTTTCAGGCGGGATTCCGGGACCGTCATCACGCACCTCGAGTACTACAAATCCTTCTGAATTACTGATGCCTTCAGGGCCTGCCATCGTCTGCCAGGTGCGCAGGGTTACCGAACCGTTATGCGGAGCGACCGCCTCGACCGCATTCATGACCAGATTCATGACCACTTTCTGGATATGCACCGGCGAACAGTCGATACACATTGCCCCGGCTTCATAGATCGAGCTCACCTGCACATCGGGGTAGGCCCGCATCATCTGCTTGAACTCGACAGAGTCGAGATACTCCTCCACCAGGCTGTCAAGCACGGCATTCTGTTTTTCTCTGGCACTGCCTTGGGCCAGGGTGAGAAGATCGGCAACGACAGCCACCGCCCGTCTGCCTGAGGCGAGAATGGCCTCCAAAGGCCTTCGCATCTCGCTGTCGGCAGGCAGGGTTAAAAGCAGCAATTCCGGATAACTGACCACCCCGGTCAGAATATTATTGAGATCGTGGGCGACCCCACCGGCGGTCATGCCGACGGCCGCCATTTTTTCCGACTGGATCAGTTGCAACTGGGTGCGTTTCAGTTCATCGAGGGCTTCCTGCAGCAGCTTGTTCTTTTTCTCCAGATCGTCAATCAGGAAAAGTTTTGCCTGAGTGGCCACGGCAGTGGCAAGCCGCGCCTGCTTTTCCTTCTCCCGCAACCGCCGTTCCGAGATATCAACAATCCGACCTTCTATGCTCTGGATCGTGCCAACCCCGTCTTTAACCGCCCTCGCACTCATCGAGGCAGGAAAGATTGAACCGTCCCGCCGTTTCATGTTTACTTCATACTCCTGGAATTTATCGCTTTTCTCCAGAAGTTGCATGATATCAGCCCTCTCCTGCGGATTTTCATAACACTCGGCAAGATCGGTTACACAGCTGATCATTTCTTCCACCGAGGCAAATCCTCGCATTGTCGCCAGAGCCAAATTGGCATCGAGGATCTTCCCCTCCGGGCTTGAGCGAAAAATCCCTTCCTGAGCCATGGCGAAAAGATAGCGATATTTCTCCTCGGCCTCGGCGATCCGCTGAAAGGCCTCAAGACGATCAAGGGCGCTGGCCATCAGGCCCGACAGGGCATAGACAAAGCTGACATCTGCCGAAGAAAGCTGATTATAGTCTGAAATACCTGCAAATTGCATTGCAGAGTAGTCCTTCCCCGTCTTGCCATTCTCGATCGGCAGGGTGAAAAGAATCTTGTGGTCGCCTTCACCGTTTTTGACTACCCGTGCCGACAGATGCTGTTCCGCCATCTCAGCGGCAATATGGAGAATTTCTCTCTTATCCCCGGCCCTGGCAAAGACCTCTCCCGCTCTATTGAGGGCATGCAGCTTGCGGGTATACTCGGCAACCGTCTCAAGCAGGAAATTGACCTGTTGCATGAGTTTTCCGAGCTGATCATCGGCCTTGAAATGGTCGATGCGGGCGGAAAAATCGCCCCCTCCATACTTTTTCAGGACCGTCGAGGCGCTGATCATCCGGGGGATAAACAAGCGATGGACGACCAGGGCTTCTATAAGGGTAGTCAAAACAATCGTCAGGAACGCACCAGCGCAGAAGAACAGGACAACCTCTCTTTTCTTCTTCACCATCGCTTCAGCCGATATCTTCACATACAGACCGCCCAGCAAATCTCCTGTGTTTGTCAGTAGGGGCGTGATCTTGGCGATGAAATGCTCGCCGGTCTCTGCCGTAAACGAAATTTGGCGAGCATGACGTATATCCTTGCCCAGACTATTTTTTTCCTCTTTGCCAAGAAAATCGGTGAACGAACGTCCCTCCCTGGCCGGATCGGCAGTGAAAAAAACCGTGCCGCTCTGCTGAAAGATACAGGCCTCCACGACCTTCTCCTGCACCAGATCGCTCAGGGCACGGAAATCCTGCACTGCATCGTAAGGCATAGCCCTCTGGTTCATCAAGATGCCTGGAAGAGCCAGTTTCTCCGTTATCCGTTGCTCAATTTCCTGGCTGAAGCGCGAACTGTAAAAGATGCCCATCACCGCCAGAAGTACTGTTTCAATGATCAGGATCGCGAGGCTGATCTTGACCGGTATGCTCTGTGAAATCCATGCCATTGGCCTCATGCCGACGTCTCCTCGGTGGGATAAACTCATGGTCGTTTGAGGCGAGAGACAATCGTCTGATAATAGTCTTTCGCCTTAAGTTTTCCTTCTAAGATTAGGACGAGATTGCTGCGAAATTCTTCATCGGTTACCGGGATACCCTTGCCAAATACATATGTTGGACTGCGAAAATTGCGGATCGGCAGAGAGTTGTACTGCTTCTCCAGATCAAGGAGAAATCTGCAGTAGATATCAAGATCCTTGCGGTCAAAGACCGGATTGCTGAGATTGCCGCGAATGCCCGTGGGATTTCTGGTATAGTCCACCCACCTCTCAGCCGTCTCAGGTGTAGACCACATCATCGACAAATCAATCGCCGCCTGCCGATTCGGACTCTTCTTCATGACTGCAAAGGCATTGGCAAAGAGACCAACCAGACCGTTCGGTTGTTTGACGTGGGGCTGCTCAACCGGTATGCCTCGGTTAGCAATCTGCGGTGAATGGCTGTGGAATTGGTTATACATATAGGTACCACCGGGCAAAAACAGACCATTTCCGACGAGGAAATCTTTTTGGCATTGTATCCAGTCATACGTCCTCCAGCCCTCATTCACCAGAGGCTGATAATGCGAGAGTTCTTCGAAGATTTGCAGGGTGGCCAGAAAGGCTTCGGCCTTTCTGGCATCGTACTTCTCTTCAATGACCAGCTGCGGATCTGTAAACCGGCTCTTGAAAATATCCTCAAACAGGGCCTCTATCCTGTTCAATGAATTGATATACAAAAAGGGAATGTGTGTTCCGTGCTGCCTGTTATACTCGGAAAGTGTCCTGGCGTAGCCAATGAATTCCTCGACAGTCATCCCCCTTTCCTTGACCTTGATACCGACTTTTTCCGCAGTCTGACTATTATACCAAAGGCAAAAAACGTACCCTTCGATAAAGGGCCCCAAATACATATTTCCTTCTTTTTCCTTGAAAAATGGGGTGTTAACTATAAATCCCTTCTGACTCTCAAGAAAACCGGGGACAGTGGCAAAATCCACCAGATGCTTTTGGCCCCACAAGGGGTCACCCAGCAGGTCGGCGACATGGCGATAGACGGCGATGTCACAAAAAACCAGATCCCATTCTATTTTGCCGGTCTTGATCATCTCGACAATCTTATGGGCGACCTTCATCTTGAAGTAGTCGCCTTCCCCTTCGATATCGACATTGAAGCGGAGGTTGACAGTCGTGCCGGGATGGAGAAACTCGTAATTTTTCTTGATTTCATAGACCAACTGCTCACGCTTGCCTTCCCCTTTCCAATGACCCATCCAGTTGAGCTGGGCGGCATGAGCCAAGCAGCCTGAGATTAAAAGGGCACAGCAGACCATGGCTGTGCAGAAATATTTCCTTTTCATAGCGTCTTCAACCAGGAGTAAATACAGCTCATCGAGATCGCAGTCCTTTTCCAAAACTGCAGCGGCATCAAAAGTGTGTCATTTTTATGATACTTATTAGGACAAGAGAGTAAAAGAAATATTTGTCAGGAAAGAGAAATGCTGCAAAGCCTGCTCCCAGAATGGCAACAGGCTTTGAGGTATGTATGTGCAAGTGGTAATCCCTTGTCTACAGACTGCAGCGGTCGACAAGGGAGAGGATGGAGGAATAGGAAATGCCGCTGTGCAAAGACAGGCCGATCTCGCAGGTCCGGCTGTTGGAATAACCGGAGGTGCAGCCGCATTGTTCGACTGCCGGACGCAGATCGGCCAGGGCAGCGGCATTGAGCTCGGGGAAGGTGAAGCCGCGGTCACCGGCAAAGCCGCAGCAGCCGACCTTTTCCGGGACGACGACCTCGGTGGCGCAGACCTCGGCCACCGCCCGGAATTT
>JAUYSF010000370.1 GCA_030696435.1 Desulfoprunum sp.
GCTGTTTGGCCTGAGAGGAGAAAAAGCAGCAGAATGCCGGACACTTGTACATAATACTTCATGGCAACACCTGTGAGTTGAATAGAGAATTCAGGGTACACCGAAAGCAGGGATGTTTTGCAACTGTTGTAATGGAAAAACAAAGAGATGGATGCGCCGGAAAAAGAAGCCTTCTTAAAAAGAATATTGTGAGAAACATAGCTGTTCCGGGAAATAATAATCTCAAAACCGTCATGGTTCTTCTCCGGCAAATTGATAGTGTTTCGCTTTTTCTAAAGGCAACAGAGAAGCGTGGCGCTTGTTTGCTCCTGCGACTTGTGCACCTAAGCGAACCCAATCGAACAAGAAAAAGCTCCTTCCGATGGCTCTCTGATATCTTCCTGCGATTTGCATGGATATTGATCCTGTGAGGCCGTGCCGTAAAAATTCGACCCTGTCCGAAAAACCTCAAGCCAATCTGATTGGGGCTCTTGCCGATAATCTCACCACTGACACAAATCTCTCAGCCTGAAAGAGGGTTCCAAGCAAGCAAAGCCGGCAAGAGAAGCTTGAAGAAATTATTGGGCTATTTGCGTCACAGCGACACTCATAATTAAGGATCCAGTAGTTGCTACAGTACCGGCAATATTGACCGTAACTTTCGTTTTGTTACTCAGAGCTGTCAGAAAAATTGCCAATCCTTGGTTGCCGAGTGGTTTGTAAACATAAAAGCTTCTCGCTGTGTTGTTTGCCCAGGTAGTTCCCGGTATTAACACTCCTGTAGTGTTTCTAAGAACTACCACAACACCAGAACTACTGGTTCCACCACCGCCAGCGGTCATATACACTGATTCAACTTTTACAGTGCATACAACATTCGCAAAGGAAGTGCCGTATGTTGTAAAAAGTGACAAACAAACAAAACAGAATACAAAAAAAGATATCCTCGAGAAAATTTTAGCCATGGTAATTACTCCTTTACAGTTTGAGTTGATAAGAGCGGTCGCCGATATTGAAATTACTTGCTATTTTGGTTAAATTCCAGAGTTTGCTTCTTATGCATATCTTCCAGTGCCGCTAGAGTCAATCCAGTGAAGGGGTCAACAGCATCTGGAGCGTTTTGTTGCTGTTCAAATTCTCTCACCTGTTGAGCATGCAACTCTTGAACATCCTGGGTTGATAAACCTAAAAAAGGATCTTTGTCCAGTGATCCATCAGAAGCGACTTTGTCCGATGAGCTAGAATCCACATCTGGCAGTACAGAAGGAATTGATTCGAGTTTTTTGGAGTCCTTGGCATGTTGAATTCTGCCACCTAAAGAAATCACGGATATTAATTTGCCTGTCGTGTTAATGGTAACAGAAATATTATGCCCTTTCAGTAAATGAGTAAATATTTTCTCGACTGCAGTATTGCGATATTGACCAGAAACCAAAAAAGACTCATCAATGGATCTGAGTTCAACCTTATAGCCTGTTTGCTCCTGGACAAGAGTGGCAACTTCTTTTAATGGCTTGCTCTTAACAGAAATATTTGCATTCAAGCTGCCAGCGGTTGCTTTGGCATAAATTATGCTATTGTTGCAGAGAACAACTGCGGCTGAAAAGAAGGTAATTAAAAAAGCCAATCCTAAATTAAATACAGCTCTGCTTTCTCTCGGTTTCATGGTTTACTCCGAATTAAGTAGATAGATTACTGCAGGAAATGCAGCCACTCTTTAGTATCCTGTTCCTTCAGCGGTATTTAGGAGCCTCAAGGTTGACAATCTCGCAAAAAGTCCGAAATCCTGAAAAATCAATCTGTAAGTAATTGAAATTACATAGTCTGATTTTAAGGAAAAGCTTGTTTTGGGACTTTTTGCGAAACCATCACGAATAGACCTCCGCTCGGATCAATTATACCACGATTTATTAAACTCCTGAAGGTCTGATATTCCTCATTGTCAAAATCACGGTGGAGTCGGCATATGGTTAACATGACCGATAACTGCCCGTTTGCACGATGTTTCCTTGGTTTGCTTGTTGGTGGTAACGTAGTGTTTGTCGGGTAATTTTAAATTTCTGTCAACGAAGTACGGACACCACCAATTATTTCGTCTCGTAGATATCCTCTATCCGATCCTGCAGGGCAATGATGGTCTGCGCAGCCGGTTTTGTCGTGCTGAAAGAATCCCTGGCCGTTTGTTGGCACTTCGGGCAGGCGTTGAACGGTACGGTGAAGGCGTGGATGTGGTTTCTCAGTCCGCTGGCCTTGATTTCGGTATAGCCGGGGCAGTCGGGGCAGAGGTGGTAGCTTCTCGCCTCGTCAACGTGAAAGCCGGTGGTGTCATAGAAGATCTGTTTTTCCTCCCTGACAATCTTCTGCCTCAACGCCTCTTTTTTCCCTGTACCGCGTTTTGCAAAAACCTCCAGTGCCTTGGCGCAGATGCCCTCGATATAGCGGGTCATATCCTTGGGTTGGGCAAAGCGGGCCGGGTCGTAATCGGGCTCTTTGACATGGGAGAAATCCATGCCGGCCATGGCCAGGATGATCCCGAGGTTGGTATAGGGCAATGCCCCTTCGATGGAGTAGCCACCCTCGAGCACACAGATATCGGGGTTGAGGAGTTTATTGAGCCGGGCGTAGCCTTGGGCGGTGAAGTTCATGTTGGTGATCGGATCGCTATAGTGATTGTCCTGGCCGGCTGAGTTGATGATCAGCTCCGGCTGAAATTCGTCGAGAACAGGCATGACGACCCGCTCCATGACCATGTCAAAACCCTCTTCCCCGGTGTGCGGAGGCAACGGGATATTGATGGTATAGCCATCGGCCGCTGGGCCGCCCGACTCGTGCAGGAAGCCGCTGCCTGGAAAAAGGGTCCTGCCATCCTGATGCAGCGAGATGAACAGCGTGTCGGGATCGTTGTAGAAAATATCCTGGGTGCCGTCGCCGTGATGGCAGTCGGTATCGACGATGGCGATCTTCCGCACCCCGTAATGGCGGCGGATATATTCAACCATAATAGCCTCGATATTGATAATGCAGAAGCCACGGTCGCCGAAGACCGTCTGCATGGCATGATGGCCGGGTGGGCGGACGATGGCGAAGGCCTTTTCGGCCTCCTTGTCCATGACCGCCCGAGCAGCGCGCAGGGTACCTCCGGCCGAGATGAGATGTGATTCGGTCAGCAGTTTTTGTGATGAAGGTACACAGAGATGGACTCGGTCGATATCCTGGAAGCTGGCCAGTTCAGGATTGAAGAAGACGATATTTTCAACGTCCTCAAGACCTTCCTCAATCAGTTGATCCCTGGTATAGAGCAGGCGTTCCTCCCGTTCGGGGTGGGTCGGGCTGATGCACCAGTCAAAGGCAGGAAAGAGAATCAGGGCCGTTTTGTGCGGGGCACAGGGCATAAATGACATGGCGATCTCTCCTTAGGTGGTGGCAAGGCCTGGCCTGATCTGGGCCTTGAGGTTCAGGATTTTTCCCGAGGTCTCAAAGCCGCGGACGACATTCATTTCAAGACGTTCGAGAAAATCAATCTCAGGGATTTCAACCATGCCCATTTCCGATACCATGCCAAAGATCACCTGTTTCAGTCGCTTTTCGGCCTCGGGCATGCCGAACCCGGATGGGATACGCTCAAGGCAGGAAATCTCCGGGATACTGAGTTGGCCGTCGGCCGTATCCGCATAGAGGCTTGCCTGAACGGTCAGGCGGGTGCGTGCCGCACCGATGGCGTTTGCCACCTCGTAATCGGCAGGCACGGTGCAGGGCAGGCCGAACTGGCGGCTGAGTAACGATTCCAGTGCTGCGGCCGGGCCGCCGATGGCCACGATCTGCTCAGGGCTAATTTTCCGGCGGTGGAGTAGGGCGGATACGGTGTAAACCGGTCGGCTGAAGACCTCTTCGATCATAGCGGTAGCCGCCTGCCGGATACGTTCGGCGAAGGTTTCGAGAAGCCGGGTCGCCGTGCGCTCAGGCGCCTCTTGCGGACAGAGTGCTGTCATGGCGGCGGCAGCCTTTTCGACCGAACCGATCTGCAGTCTACCGAGGACAACCATGGCATCCGTCGGGGTTGGCCCAGTCCCACCCTGGGACATCGGCGGGCCTTGACGTTCGGGGCCGATCCGGAAAGTGCTACCCTCCCGGCTCACTGCACTGTCGCCACCGAGCCCGATACTGATCGTGTTGAGGGCCCTGATCAGGGTGGGACGGCCGGCAATCCTGATGCCATAGGGCTCAAGGAGGGGTGTCCCGTCAACCAGAAGGGAGATATCAGTGGTGGTCCCACCGATATCAAGGAGTATGGCATCCCCTTTTTGGGCACAGAGAGCCAGGCAGCCCATGACGCTTGCCGATGGCCCGGAGTGCACACTTTCACAGGGGAATTCACTTGCTCGGGAGAAGGGGATGGTACCGCCGTCCGCCTTGAGGATATGACAGGGGCAGGTTATGTCCAGGTGCGCAAGGCCATGTTCTATGGCCTCTTTGAAATGGCAGAACTGTGACTTAAGCGCCGCGTTGAGCCAGGTCGAATAGACCCGACGCGGGAAGTTGGGCAGACCGGAAATACGGTGGCCCATGCTGACGTGGGCAAAACGCCCGGCCAGATGTTCGGCAATATATTTTTCGTGACTGTTGTTGCGATAGGAAAACTTGGTGACAATGCCGATGGAGTCAATTCCCGATTGTTGCATCGCCTTGGCGGCGGTATCGACCTTGTGCAGATCCGGGTCACAGATGATATGACCGCGGTGGTCAATGGAGCCATCGAGGAAGCAAGTCGCGTCACTCTGAGCGAGAAATTCCGGATTCATGCCGGGACCGGCCTGGATCAGCATGCCCACGGGATCGAGAGAACCGGTGACGATGGCATTGGTGCAGAGGGTGCTACTCAGGTGAATCCGGTTCAGCCTGTGGCGGTCTTTCGGGACGAGGGCCTGGAGCAGGGTGATAATGATGTCGCTCAGGTGTCGCTGATCGACGTTGACCTTGTGCTTTGCCACCAATCTGGTGCCATCGAGCAGCACACCATCAGCATGTGTTCCACCGACATCTATCCCGATTATCATCGCAGCACCTACCTTGGAGAAAGAGGACCACCACCTATCGTAACGCGCCGTTTTATTGTATCGCCCGGCCCCGATTTGTCAAAGAGTTAGAGGCTCGTGCGGGCAGTTACTTCAGTGCGGGTTGTCGGCCGCCAGCTCAATAGGCAGGAGACGCTCACGCATTGTCTGGAGCTCGGTTTCCAGTTTTTCTATTCTCTGGAGATAGGCCATGTTCTGTTGCTCGAATTCCTTGAGACGGGAGACCAATTGTTTCGTCAATGGTCTGATCAGGGGAAAACGCTCATCTGTGAGCGCGGTATGCAGGATCTGGTCTCTGACCATCACCACCTTGGTGTCTTCAAGGGCAATAGCAGTGGCAGAGCGCGGTTCGTTGCTCAGGATGCCGATTTCACCGAGAATCTCGCCGCTTACCAGCGTGGCGATTTGTTGTGGGTTGTGAGGATGATTTTTCAGAATTTGGACGGAACCACTGATGATTAAATAGATATGCTCACCCGTTTCACCTTCACGCAGTATCAGCTCACCTGTCTTGAAATCCCTGGTGAGCAGTGTTTCATTGTTGAACATGGGCACCTCGCAGAATGATAAATAATGGAAGAGCACTTTAGCACTCTTCTCTGATAAAGCAACAGTAATTCAGTGACATCTGAGTGGATATTGGCTAAGGTCCAACCTTTCTTTTGGCGGTATTTTTTCAGCAGCTCAAGACACATCGACGGGTATATTTATGGTTTGGACGATATGTCTGCATTCGCGTTGCAAACGCTGTCGGGCGATGAATATCGTCCGCCCCTTCTGCCCAAATGACTTGTGGTGAGGTAATCTTCCATCATGCTGTATCTGTCAAAAAAGAGCTTTTCTTTAGAAAACTATGTTTATAACTCGCAAATCTCTTGTTCTCGCTTCCAATTCCCCCAGACGTCGTGAATATTTTAGGGATCTTGGCCTGAGGTTCACTGTTCATTCCGCCGATATAGACGAGCAAGTTGCCACGGGGGAGGGCCCGGAGGCCTTTGTGCAGCGGATGGCCAGGGAAAAGGCTATGGCCGTGCGGCATGTATTTCCCGACAGTTGGATCGTTGCAGCCGATACGGTAGTCTGCCTGGATCAGTCCATCTTGGGCAAACCTCGGGACGGGGAGGATGCTGTGGCGATGCTCATGTCTCTTGCCGGCAGGGAGCATGTTGTCCGGACCGGATACTGTGTGACCTGTGAAGAGGAAAATGTCTTGGTGGTCAGATCTGTTGCGACGTCGGTCTGGTTTAACGATTTTTCCTCGGATGTGGCCTGGGCCTATACCGCGACAGGTGAACCGCTCGACAAGGCAGGCGCCTATGGAATCCAGGGTAGAGGGGCCTTTCTTGTTGAAAAGGTGGAAGGATCATACTCCAATGTAGTTGGCCTACCCCTTTGTGAAGTACTTGGCGAGTTGATACACTTTGGGGTGATAACGTCCCTGAAACAGGAAAGGAATGAATAAATCTCGCTTGATAGGCCCAGCTGAGCGCATTTTTCAAGGCTTCTGAGGAAAGGCCATCCTGCATTGCTTGACTTTCCTGGCATAGGTGTGTAATCAGATAAACGAACTGCTTTATTTCTTAGTGGTTTAATGGGGTTGTCGAAAATGCGGAGAACATCCACCATCGTTTTCAATCCCAGCTCTTTCTGCAGTGCGGCATTATTTCCGGGTATTCAAATTGAAGATACCTTGCATAATCCTGAAAATGATCACCGCTATATGGAAATATTTTCATCACCTTGGACTTTCTGGTAATCTTCAAGTTTTTCAAAACTGTTCTCTTCCGGAGGGGGCCCGCGAGAGTTGAGCAGATTTCGGTTTGATGGAGAGGTGTGTGCTTGTGATTATAGGTGAGAGTGAATTCTTTTCAGGAGCCCGGCAATGACAGAGGCAGATAGGCAGCGTGACGCGCTGGAAACTCTCAAGTCTTTTAATAATGCCATCGTAAACATCCGCATGTATCCTGCCATGGCTCCTCAGGTTACCAACGCCATCGAAAGGGGATACAAGGCGGTAAAACTGTTTCTCCGGAATTACGGGGATTTTGTGATCAGCCGGCAGGACAGAATACCGATACTCTGCGGGGTGGAGATCCCGGAACAGGTCATTCAATCGATTTCTAATCTCATCGTCTTCCGCCATTTAGAGACCTTGGGGCTCCAGCTTCTGGTAATTAAATCAGGTATCGATCGCCATACCTTCGGCCAGCTCCTCTTCATGTTCACCGCCCGAGTCGAAAAAATCAAGAGAGAGGGTGGCGGTCGGGAATTTGCCGCCAGCCTGCAACTCGAAGAATATTTCCCTGAAGAATATCAATTTGCTCCAGCACAACCGGATGCGGTCGAAGACGAGGCGTCGGTGGTAGC
>JAUYSF010000378.1 GCA_030696435.1 Desulfoprunum sp.
GGACATTGGTCCCGATGGCGGCGTTTTCCGGGTGACCGATGGCCTGATCAACAGCTTTGGTCGAAACCGGGTGGTGGATACTCCGCTTGCCGAATCGGCCATCGTCGGCATGTCCATCGGCATGGCGATCTATGGCCTGCGACCTGTCTGCGAAATCCAGTTTTCCGGATTTGCCTACCAGAGCTTTCATCAACTGGAGAACCATGCTGCCCGCCTGCGTTGGCGCACCCAGGGCAGACTCTCGGTGCCGATGGTTATGCGGGCGCCCTATGGTGGCGGGGTGCGGGCCCTTGAGCATCATTCCGAGAGCCGGGAGGCCTACTGGGCCCATACCCCCGGTCTGAAAATGGTTATCCCTTCCGGGCCGCGAAACGCCCGGGCCCTCTTGGTCAGCGCCATGCGTGATCCCGATCCGGTGATCTTTTATGAGGCCAAGGCGCTCTACCGGGCCTTTCGTGAGGAGGTGCCGGAAGAGGAGGAAACCCTGCCCATCGGCCAGTCGCAGATCATCCGGGAGGGCAAGGATCTGACCATGATCGCTTACGGAGCGATGATCCGTCCGGCCCTGGAGGCCGCGGAAGAACTGCAGGCACGCGATGGCATCACCACCGAGATAATTGATCTGCTCACCATCTCACCGCTGGACGACTCTCTCATGCTCCAATCGGTGACGAAGACCGGTCGGGCCGTGGTGATTCACGAGGCCCCGCGCAGTTTCGGGCCGGGTGCAGAGATCGTCAGCCGCCTGATGGAGGGTGCCTTTTATTATCTGGAGGCCCCGATTGCCCGCGTCACCGGCTATGATGTGGTTATTCCCTATTTCAGCAGAGAAAAATGGTATTTGCCAAGCGTTAAGCGCATCGTCGAAGCGGCACGCCACACCCTCGCCAGCTAAGCCGTCGTAACGGTAGCTCAATTCGGAGATATTATGACCAAATCCTTTCGTTTGCCTGACTTAGGTGAAGGTGTGCACGAAGCGGAAATCCTGGCCGTTCATGTTGTAGTCGGCCAGTCGATCAAGGAAGGAGACCTCATTCTGGAGGTGGAGACCGATAAGGCGGTGGTTGAAATTCCCTCACCCATTACCGGAGATGTCCGTGAAGTTCTGGTGCAAAAGGGCGATATGGCCAAGGTTGGTGATGTCCTGATAAACTTCGTCGAAGCAGCGGATACGTTGCCGGCAGCAGTGCCGGAACCGCCGAAAAGCTTAGCCGGGCAGGAGGTAGCTGCAGCTCAGCCGCTCCAGACGTCTCAACAACCGGTACCGGCCTCTCCGGCCACCCGTCGTCTGGCCCGCGAGCTGGGTGTCGATCTGCAGCAGGTCAATCCTACCGGGGCCGGCGGGGTGGTGAGCGCCGACGATGTCCGCAGCTTTGCGGCAGCGAAGAAAACTCCGGAAGAATTGCCGGCAGTCGAACACTCACCGACAACCCCGACACCGGCCGGCACTCCTTCCGCCGCGAGCCTGCCTGATTTCAGCCAGTGGGGGCCGATCATCCGGGAACCTTTCCGCTCCATCCGGCGGGCCACCGCGGCCCAGATGACCTCTTCCTGGAGCCGGATTCCCCATGTCAACTGCCAGGATTCGGTGGACATCACCCGGCTTGAAGCCTTCCGTCAGAGGCACAAGGCGGAGATCGAGGCGGCAGGTGGCAGGCTGACTATGACCATTTTTGCAATGAAAGCAGTCGCCACCGCTTTGAAAAATTATCCGCATTTTAACGCCAGCCTCGACCTTGCGAGCCAGGAAATCATCGTCAAACAATATTTCCATATCGGCATTGCCGTCGATACCGAACACGGTCTGATGGTGCCGGTCATCCGGGATGTGGACCGCAAGAGTATCAAGGAACTGGCCATCGAGCTGCATGGGGCCATCGAACGGGCCCGCCTGCGCAAGAACTCCCGGGAAGAAATGCTCGGCGGCAGCTTTACCATAACCAACGTCGGGGGCCTGGGCGGCAGCTATTTCTCGGCAATCATCAACCATCCGGAAGTCGCCATCCTGGGTCTGGGCCAAGGCAGGATGCAACCTGCCGTCGTTACCAATAGTGGCGGCGAGCCTGAAATCGTCCCCCGTCTGCTCATGCCGATTGTCCTCTGCTTTGATCATCGGGTGGTGGATGGCGCAGATGCCATACGCTTCCTGCGACAGGTGATTGACGTCCTGGAAGACCCGGACGAGCTGTTCATCACGATGATTTGAAGGAGATTGCCATGGTCATGGGCGATATGGAACTGACAACCGAACTCTTGATTATCGGCAGTGGTCCGGGCGGTTATGCCGCTGCCTTTCGGGCCGCCGATCTGGGACTCGACGTGGCCTTGGTGGACCCCAGGCCAAAGCCGGGCGGGGTCTGCCTGTTTGAGGGCTGCATCCCTTCGAAAACCTGCCTGCATCTGGCCGAACTGATTCTCGATGCCGGTCAGGCCGCCGGAATGGGCGTCCATTTTGGCCCACCCCGGATCGATCCAGCGGAGATACGGGCCTGGAAACAGCAGGTCATCGACACCATGGCTGACGGCTTGACGCACCTGAGCCGGAAGCGCGGCGTACAGCTGATCCAGGGGCAGGCCATATTTGAGAGCGCCACAACCATTCGGCTCGATCATTCCGAGATCCGCCGCATCCGCTTCCGCAACGCTATTATTGCCACCGGCTCCAGTCCGCTCGGCTATCCGGGGACTGATTTCCGGCCGGGAGGCCGGATCATGAGTTCGACCGAGGCCCTGACACTTGCGGATATTCCGGCCTCACTTCTTATCATCGGCGGCGGCTATGTCGGCCTGGAATTGGGCACGGTCTATGCTGCGCTTGGCAGCAAGGTGCATGTGGTCGAACGGGCGGACCGACTGCTTACCGGCGTGGACCGTGATCTGGTAGGGCCGCTGCAGCGCCGACTCTCTGCACTGTTTGTCAAAATCAGCCTGCAGACCAAGGTGATGAGCATGCAGGAGAAGGCCGACTGTGTCGAGGTCAGTCTGCAGGATGACAAGGGAAACACTGAGACCCAGATCTTCGACCGGGTTCTGGTAGCAATTGGCCGACGGCCGAACACTGCCGATCTTGGCTTGGAAAATACCGGCGTGAAGTTGACTGAGCGGGGCTATATTGAGATTAACGATCGGCAGCAGACCGCCGATCCGCATATCTTCGCCGTCGGTGATGTTGCAGGCGGCATCATGCTGGCCCACAAGGCCACCCGTGAGGGCAGGGTGGCCGCCGAGGTCATTGTCGGTCAATCGTCGAGCTTTGATGTGCGGGCAATTCCCGCCGTGGTCTATACCGATCCGCAGATTGCCTGGTGTGGGCTGACTGAAGAACAGGCTGAAAAAGACAAGATCGCCGTTACCGTGCAGAAATTTCCCTGGAAATATTCAGGTCGGGCCAATACCATGGGCGCTACCGATGGATTCACCAAGATCCTTGTCAATGCTCAGGACGGGCGGATTCTCGGCATCGGCGTTGTCGGCCGGAACGCCGAAGGGCTCATCGCAGAAGGCGTGCTGGCCATCGAAATGGGCGCCCTGGCGGAAGACATGGCCCTGAGCCTCCACTCCCATCCGACCCTC
>JAUYSF010000410.1 GCA_030696435.1 Desulfoprunum sp.
AGCAGCGGCGGCTGATAACAGAAAAGCTCGATGAAATCACCCCGGAGATCAAAAATGTCTGCGATCTGCTGTTCACGGCCCATATGGTACAGGCCCGGTTTGAACATACTGGCACAGTAGAGCATGAAATGGCCAAGGATCTCGGGCTGGTAGGCTATGCAGGACGGGCCTGTGGTATTGCTTACGATGCCCGGGTGACCTTCCCGACCGAGTGTTATGCCGATCTGCCGGCCAACACCAATGCCATGACCAACGGCGATGTCTACAGTCGGGCCACGGTTCGCCGCGAAGAGATCATGCATTCCATCTCTCTGATCCGACTTCTCTTAAAGAAAGAAGACGAGACGACCGGGAGGGCGATGCTGGCGGAGCGCAGTCTTGCCCCCGATTCCTTTGTAGTGACGATCAACGAGGGCTGGCGTGGTGAGGTGTCGCACTGTCTGCTGACCGCAAGCGATGGCAGCATTCTCCGCTACAAAATCAAGGATCCTTCGTTCCACAACTGGACAGGACTGGCCATGTCCCTTAGGAACCAGGAAATCTCCGATTTTCCCCTGTGCAACAAGAGCTATAATCTCTCGTATTGCGGGTTTGATCTCTGATATTGAATTTTAGACGCTGCACAAAAACGCCCGGACTCTCGGAGTTCCGGATAGAAGGTTTTGACTATGTTGAAAATTATAAAAAATAAACTCGAGCAGGGCTGCAAGACCTCGGCCTATCCCAAACAGCCGATCACTCTGTACGAGCGCTATCGGGGTCGGCCGGAGATCAACCTGCAGTGTGATCGTGGTGTGATGCGGCAGTGTGCTGAGGCCTGCCCGCAGGAGGCCATTGATGCCGACAGCGGCCGGATCGATCTGGGCCGTTGCACCTTCTGTGGGCTCTGTGAGTTCATCTCGAAAGGGGAGTTTGTTAGATTCAGCCAGAATTTTGAGTTGGGGACTGCCAGCCGGGAAGATCTGGTGACCGACGGGACCTATGCGGATCTGGCCGGCCATGCCAAGCAGCATTTTAAAAAGCTCTTTGGCAGATCTCTGCAACTGCGGCAGGTATCGGCCGCCGGCTGTAACTCCTGCGAGGCCGATACCAACGTCCTCAATACACCATTTTTTGATCTCTCGCGGTTTGGTATCGACTTTGTCGCTTCACCCAGACATGCCGACGGCATCCATGTCACCGGGCCCATTTCCAAAAATATGCGCGCTGCCCTGCTTACCACCTATGAGGCCGTGCCCTCGCCCAAGGTAGTTATCGCCAGCGGCTGCTGCTCGATCTCCGGTGGCCCGTTCTACGGAAGCGATGAAATCATCGGCGACTTGAACAGCCTGCTACCGGTCGATCTCTATATCCCCGGCTGCCCGCCACATCCCCTTACTACTTTGCACGCCCTACTGAAGTTTTTCAAGTAGGCAGAATAACGGCCCAATCTCGTTTTCCAGATTGGGCCTTTTCCCCTCTCTGACGATCAGCCGCAGCCACCCCCCGTGCCGCTGCATCCTCCCGAAGAACATGATTTAACCCGTCGTCCTCTGAGCCCCGCGGTCTCTTTTCCTTCATAGATCAGGGCCAGGGCCTCTTCGATAAACCCCGAGGCCTCGATTGGTTCGACACCCGATTTCATCAGGATATCAAGAGGTGCCTCGCCTATGCCACTGACGAGGACGGCACGGCAATCGGCGAGGATCCTGGCAAGTTTATGCCAACGGGTGATGCCGCCACCGTTTGCCGGGGCGGGACGTTCTTCCACCACCCGGTACGAACCTGCATGGGCCTCCCAGATCTGAAAGGTCCTGGCCTCGCCGAGATGCTGATTGATGAGGATACCCTCCTGGCTTGCCACAGCCACATAGGGTCTCTTTTCACCTATCGGGATGGCGATGGAGGCGCAGGCCGACAGGCAGCCCCGGAACTCCTCGGTCCGATCCTCGCCAAGTAATCCGACCGCATCGGCCCGGCAGCGGGTACAGTGACGCATCTGTGGCAGATATTGCTCCGCCGTGTCGCGGATGGCAACCATGGCTTCCTTGCGGGGCTGGGGTATCTCGGCAAAGGGGGTGTTGACGTTGGGGACCATGGCCATGCAGTTGAGCAAATCAGCCCCCAGTTCCTGCATCCGGGCGGCAACCGCCTCGATATGATGGTCGTTGATGCCGGGGATGACGATGCAGTTGATCTTCACCGTTATGCCGACTTCCTTCAGCCTCACGATAGCGGCGACCTGCCGTTCCAGCAGCAGCTGTGCCCCTTGCAGGCCGCGATAGACGATGTTGTTGTCGCTGACCCAGCTATAAATCCGGCTGCCGATCTCCGGATCGACCGCACAGACCGTAATGGTCACATGGGAGACCTCGATCTCGGCCAGGGCCTCGATATAGGGGCCGATAGCCATGCCGTTCGACGAAACGCAGAGCAGGGTGTCGGGATAATTCTTCCTGATCAGGCGCAGGGTGGCCATGGTCTCTTCCGGGTTGGCAAATGGATCGCCGGGCCCGGCAATGCCGGCCACCGAGATGCGCGGTTCTTTTTCCAGGATCTTGCCCATGTAGATATCGGCCTGCTGCGGACTGAGCAGGGTACTGGTGACACCGGGCCGTGATTCGTTGACGCAGTCATATTTGCGGTCGCAGAAATTACACTTGATATTGCATTTGGGCGCGACGGGCAGGTGCACCCGGCCGTACTGGCCTTTGGCCTCGGGATTGAAACAGGGGTGACGGTGATAATCCTTGACGGTGAGTTTTTTCATGGCGATATCCTGTAATGAGCCTATTTTCTTTGTAAATCTCGTAATTGTTGCAAATCACATATAGCTGTAGCCCACATCCGAATCATCCTGTTTCTTGGCGATCATGGTGTTAGTGATGGTATCGAACAGGGTCTGGGCCCCGTGATAGCCGACGTGGAGGAGGCGCTGGCCACCCATCCGGTCATGGATCGGAAAGCCGACCCGGACCAGGGGCACCCCGTGTTTTCTGGCGAAGGTGTAGCCCTTACTGTGGCCGATGAGCAAATCGATATCGAGTGTTTTGGCCTTTTCCTCGATATCGTAGAAATCGACATCCTCGCGGACTTCAGGCATTGGACAGGGGAGTCCCTCAAGAACCTGGGCGATGGCCTTCTTGAAGCTGCCGCTCTTACCGCCCGAGGCGCAAAGCACCGGCTGGACGCCGATCTCAGCAAGAAAGGCGGTCAGGCCCACCACCAGATCTTCTTCACCGTAGA
>JAUYSF010000005.1 GCA_030696435.1 Desulfoprunum sp.
GAAGTCATCTGGCACCAACCATATGCTGTCATATCGGTTTTTTCGTTTACGTAATAATTGGTGTCAATCTGATTTGCATTGGGTTGAAATAAGGTGAGAGTTGCCATTTTTATTCTCCTTGTTGTATAAGGTGGGAGGTAAACTTGTTTATTGGCAAAGCATAGTAGCCATTATCCATTTGAAAGTACGTGGGCCTGGGATGTCTTAAGTGCCTTATTTACCACTGATCATATCCTGTAAATGAGGTCTATGACTATCGAACCGCTGACGTTGAAAAAGTAACATTTATTTGAATCGCGCTGCAAGGCAATTGTTGATTTTTTTCGCAATACTGATACCAAGCTGTTTGAGCTGGGCGATATTCGAGGGCCGTGTCAGAATTTCCAGCCCCAATAGCTCAGAAATGCCGCAAAATTGCGCAGGTCGGAGGCATCCCTGGCCCAGGGCTTCAAGCTGGTATAAAAAACTGGGCCATCTTGCCGTTCACTCGCGAATTCTTTATCCTCACCCACCCGCCAGTCGAGTGCCCACCAGCCTATAAGAAGTCTTTCCCCTATCTTTTGGCTGCCCTTTACGTAGCCTTTCCGGCCACCTGAAGTCTCATAGAAAGAGCGTGTTCCGCCGGCGGCTGTCGGCAGGGTTTTCAGCGAGTCCAATGGCCGGAGCTGTATGTTGCGGCTGTTGAATGCTGCCAATGACGCTTGATCGGCCAGCCATATATCCCGTATCCGATGGGTTGCGCTTGTAATATGCACAACAGTTTGGCTCTTGCTGAGATCTTTTGCCGAAAAATCGAGAATGCTCGGCAGACTCTGCGAATAGACTTGTTGTCGCCTGTTCTTCTGCCGGTACTTCGGATAGGCTGCCTCATCGAGATAGGTGGTAGGTACAAAGGCCAGATAGCAGCCGCAGGTATGCAGGGTGGTATAGAGAAGCGGCTGCCCATGGCTGTTGAGCGTGACAATGATCAGGAGACCGACATTGCTGCCGGCCCCGATGTTGAACGGAAAAAAGCTCAAGGGCGTTTCGGGGAAATGAATGCGGTAAATGAGGTTGGTGTACGTGCCTTTCTCAGTCGAAAATTGCTGTTCTTTTGAATAGATACTTGCGTGAGTTGGGTCGATGGAAATGATCTCTTCGCCATTCGGTGCGACTGTGGCCCGAGGGCTGCCCGGCAGATTATAGGTCTCTCGGGGATTGTCTATCAGAAAGACCGGGAGGAAGCGGCCTGCCAGACTATCGTGGTCATCGCTTGTGAAGGCTAGCGGACTGCCGATGTCGGTCGGCGCCGGTGGTCTGGCGCAGGAGGCAAGAAACAGCAGCAGGAGACAGAAAAGTAGCGGTAAGCGACAGGAATTATGCATATTTTCTCATGAGGTAGTTGGTTGGCGCACAGTTGCAAAGATTCCAGATGAGCCTTGCTGGGCAAAAAGCTCTCATCAACCCGCGCGTAATGAACCCAGCACCTGCTCAAATTCGCCTATGCTGTAGGGTTTAGCAATCGCCCCGTTGAAGCCATAGTCCTGGTAATTGGCCATAACCAGATCGTTCGAGTAGCCGCTTGAGACGATCAGGCAGGCTTGGGGAGAGAGGGCGAGGATTTGCTCGGCGGCCTCTCTGCCACCAAGTCCACCCGGAATGGTCAAGTCCAGGATAACCGCCCAGAAGGGCGTCCCTGATTTGACGGAAGCCATGTACAACGCAACCGCTTCTTCACCGCCGGCGCAGGTTGTAACCTCATAACCAAGATGCTTGAGCATTGTCGCGGCAATATCTCTAATCATTTCCTCATCATCCATGACCAGAATCGCTCCTCCTGAGTGGACACCGGTGTCGTGTGCAGCAAAGGGCAGATGCTCGCTCGTGGCTGTATCAACTGATGGCAGGTAAATGGTGAAGACCGTGCCCTTGCCGATTACGGAATTGACACTGATATGGCCGCTATGTCTCTGAATGATCGAGTAGGCCGAGGCAAGACCAAGGCCGGTACCGGTTATTTTGGTTGAAAAGTAGGGATCAAAAATTTTCTCCTGGTTTTCCAGGGATATCCCGCATCCTTCATCTTTCAGTTCTATCTTGATATATGTTCCGGCAGCCAGATCGAGGCTGTTTGTCTCCGGCAGGACGGCGTTTTCTGCCGTGATCGTGAATGTTCCGCCTCCCGGCATGGCCTGGTCGGCATTGATGATCAGGTTGTTCAATACCTGGCTGATCTGGCCCTCGTCTGCGATGAGTGAATGGAGCGAATTCGGGACATTGACAACCGCTCGCACATTCGAACCTCGGAGCATTAATGAGACAGCCTCTTGGATGAGGTATTGCACGGAGATCACTTTTTTGTTCGGCTCACCGCCGCGGGCAAAGGTCAGGAGCTGTTGGGCGAGCTCGGCGGCCCTCCTTGAGGCTTTTTCGGCCTCGGCGAGCGGTTTAGATGACCTATGACCGGGATCGATGAGAAGCTGCGCAAACGAGATATTAGCCATGATGCCGGTCAGGACATTATTGAAATCATGGGCAATACCGCCTGCAAGGACCCCGAGTGATTCCAACTTTTCGAGTTTGTGCTGCTCCTTCTCATGTTTTTTCAGCTCGGTAATATCTTCGAGCGTTGCTATGACATCCGTAGGTGATTGACCGGGGACGACGGGACTGAATTTGCCGCGGAGATAGGCCGTCTTGCCTCCGGTTATCGAGGTATAGGCGTCTTCGAAAGTGGCGATATCGCCGGCCAGGGCTTTTTTGATGGTTTCCTGCATTTTCGGGCTACTCCGGCGCGCCGTATTGAAGCCGAGAAGCTTTTCCCTGGTGGAACCCATGATCTCAACAAACTTATCGTTGAAATCTACGATCGTCCCTGCAGAATCGAAGCTGATCACGGCTAAAGGTGATCTTTCAAAAATAATCCGGTATCTGCGTTCACTTTCGCGCAAGGCCTCTTCCGTCTGTTTGCGTTCGGTGATATCAATGGTATAGCCACCCAACAGGACCTTCTCGCCCTGCTTAATCGGGAATTTTATAGTGGAATAGATGCGGCCGTTCAGGTGGTCTTCGATCTCTAAAGGAGCTCCGCTGTGCACAACCGCTCTGTCGTCGGCGGTGACCTTTGTGGCATATTCGGCTGGGAAGAGTTCGAACATGTTTTTGCCGATAACCTCCGAGACGGGTTTGCCGAGCATTTTTTCGTAGTTATCACTGGCCTGCAAGACCAGGCTTCCAGTAGCGGTTACCTCCTTGATATAGACATATACTGGGGAGTAGCGCATAAACAGGGAAAAAAGTTCATTGATATTGCGCATGTCATCAATGGCCTTCTTTCTGGCAAGGGCATCTCCGATGTGTCTGGCCACGTATTCCAGCAGGTCCTTGTCTTTCTCGGTGTAGATAACCTCGCTGTAGCTTTGTACTACAACGACGCCTGCAAGATGGTCGAGATAAAAGGGGGCGCCTATTAAAGAATAGGCTTTTGTGCCCAGAGGGCGTATGTCGTTTTCCCGGCAAAACTGATCGAAGGTATCCGGCCCTAACAGGAGAGGTTTACCGCTCATGAGCAGGTAACCGGTCATCGTATGTTTTTCTTGCGGGTCGATTTTGAACGACATTCCCTGAAAGTGTGCGTCGTGTTCATCAAAAAAATAGACGAATTTTATAAATCGCTCACCATTGCGCTCTTCACGCAGGGCAATGAAAAAATTTCTGGTATTGATGAAGCGACCGACAATGTTGTGCAGAGAGGTGTAAAGATCATTTTCGTTTGAGGCGAGGTGAGCCTGCTCGCTGATCTCATACAGGGCCCGCCGCAGTTGTTCCGAATACTCCATGGAGGCCATCGAGCCCTTGAGATGGGCAATCTCCTCCATGTTTGTGATTCGTGAGCCGATGAGTGCGGCGAGGGTTTTTAGGCCGTCGAGATATTCACCTGGAAACGGGAGATGAGCCCGGCAACCGACATAGAGAAGGGCCATCAGTCTCTCGTTGTGCCGGATGGGGAAAATGGCATGGGCCAGATTGCCGGTTTCCTTCAGAAAAGGTGGTATGTTCGGAGCATCGGCATGTAAAACCAGGTGCTCGTGGCGGACGAAGATATCGACAGACCAAGGATCTTTACCTGGTATCAGGGCCGGGACATGGGCCTTGAGGTTTGAACCCGGCAGAGGAGAAGGCGGGTGATAGTCACCGTCGTGTTCTTGCCGGCAATAGATTTCGGCAAAGACTTGACCGAGGTGGGTAAAAATGTGCTCTCGCAGAAAAGAGTTGAAGCCTGCAAGGGTCGATTCGTTATGCCAGCCCCGTCGCTGGGAAGTGGCAATAAGCTCGATAAAATCCTGTGGGCTGATGAAGGTGGCTGAATGGTTACTGTTCTTCATGAAAATATCAAAAATAATTCACCGAAAACGAGGCAGCAGTGTATGGCAAAATCTCGATCTGATCTTTTACACCTGAGGATTCAGCGGCAGGTCAATGATGAAGGTTGTTCCCTTGCCCGGCGCTGTTTCGAAGCTGAGCGAGCCCTGATGTTTGTCAATCACCACCCGTCGGGCGATCGCAAGGCCCTGGCCGGTGCCCTTGCCCATCTCCTTGGTGGTGAAAAAGGCCTCGAATATCCGGTCCTGGATTGATTCCGGTATGCCGCCACCACTGTCACTGATACGGATCTGCACTGTATCCTTTGTCCCCCGCGTCGTGATCCTGATTTTGCCCAGATCCGTGCCGCCAACCGTGTTCGTGCCTTCTATGGCATGGGCGGCATTGACGATCAGGTTCAAAAAGACCTGGTTGATCTCTCCGGGCATACATGGCACCAGCGGCAGATCCGCCTGAAAATCGGTTTCCAGGTCCGCCACATATTTCCATTGATTGCGACTGAGCGTCAGGGTGCTTTCCAGCAGTTCGTTGATATTGACCTTTATCTTTTCATCTGTGCCCGGATGCGAAAACTCCTTCATTGCCCGGACGATTTTTTCAACCCGCTGTATTCCTTCGATGCCCTGTGCCACAGTCTTTGGAATCTCCTCACGCAGATAATCGATATCGGCCGCTTCAATGGCCTCCTCAAGGTTACGGAGGATGTCACCGGAAACCGCTTCCCCTGATTTCACAGCAGTATACATTCGATGATACGCTTCAAGCACCCCGGAGATATCCTGGAATGCCTCTTGGAGAAAATTGAGATTGTGGCCGACGTATTGGACCGGTGTATTGATCTCGTGGGTGATACCGGCCGCCAACTGGCCGATGGCCTCGATTTTCTGGGCCTGACGCAGTTCCTGCTCAAGAATAAGTCTCTGGGTGATATCGACATACAGCCCGACACCGGCAATTATTTTCCCCTCCTTGTCATGGATGGGTGATGCGGCAATGCGAAAATCACGTTTTCCCTGCCGTGTTGTAACCTGCTTGATCACCTCGACGGTCTTTCCCTGCTGGAGAGCATCAACAACGGGGCAATCATCACAGAAGCTTTCCTTTTTTGGTTCCGGGAAAAGTTGATAGCAGCATTTTTGCGGGTGTAACTCAACATCGGGGAACCATTGACGGACCTGCTTGTTCATCTCGATGATATGCAGGTCGGGAGTGAACATGACCACGCCGACATTGAGATTATCCATGATGGTGCTCAGTTTTTCGGTTCGGGCCCATACCTCTTCTTCCAGGGCCTTCTTGTGCCTTTGTATATCACAGTCCAGCCGCAGGTGTTGTAGGGCATTTTGCACCGTAATGAGCAAGGTGCTGCGGCTGAACGGTTTGAGGATATAGCCATAGACCCCGACCTCAAGGATCTCTTTGGTGGTATCGCTATCACTTGATGAGGTGACCATAACCCGGCCGGTCTCCGGATGATGGGCCTTTATGTGGCGTATCAGGTCGAGGCCTGATTCTCCCGGCATATCCAGATCGCAGAGAGCCAGATCAAACAGCTGCTGGGAGAGAAGTTCTCGGGCTGATGCGGCGCTCTCGGCCGTCTGACAGGTATATCCTGCCTCTTCCAGGTATCTGGCTAACAATCTACTGACCGATTGCTCGTCATCAACGATCAAGATGTTGGTATCTTTGGTTTCCTTGGATGTCTGGACGGCAGTCATTGCATACCTCCGCTTGATTTTCAAAGAGAGCAG
>JAUYSF010000076.1 GCA_030696435.1 Desulfoprunum sp.
GCCTCGTACATAACCGGCGCAGTTCTTGATATTAATGGTGGACTCTAATAATGCCACCTGATGAGGCTGTCACCTCGCGCATCCCCCACCGGCCACCGTTCCTCTGGGTGGATCGCATCATCAGTTATACACCCGGTGTGATCACCACTGAAAAAAAAATCCCGACTGATCTGGACATCTTCGCCGGCCATTATCCGGGCAATCCTCTTATGCCTGGCGTCCTGCTCTGTGAGGCTATCTTTCAGACAGGAGCCCTGCTAATGGCCCTGATGCAGGAATCCGCCGAACACTCCTCACTTCCTGGAATACCGGTGTTAACCCGCATTGGTGGAGCAAAATTCAAGAGATCTGTCTATCCCGGAGACACCGTCGAAATGACGGTAGAACTCACCGAAACCCTATCATCCGTCTGTTTTTTCAAAGGAAAGCTCCGGGTTCAGGGAAATATTGCAGTGCAGATCGATTTTTCCTGTGCCTCCATTCCCCCGCCATCTCCCGGCCAGACTTAAGTGCCTTTCTCTGTAATTTAGAGAAATTACAGAGAAACTCAACTGATATATTGAATTTTTTACGCAGAGCAAGTAAACTACCAGATTTAGTATAGCAGTCCTATCTTCACTCTTTACAGAGGCTTAACTACCGGGAATTACCGGGTCAGCCATACGGGGAAAAAACCGGGATGCGCTGATTTACAGTAAGGATTTTTTCGTGCAGCTCTCAATCACCGATATGATTTTACATGCAGGGCCGGTAGCCCAACTGGTCATGCTGACGTTGCTCATTTTTTCAACCGTATCCTGGGCAATTGTCTTTATGAAGGTTCGTCTTTTTCGCAAGGTTCGCTTGGACAGTGAGGATTTTCTGGAGACCTTCTGGTCATCAACCAACCTGAATGAGGCGCACAAGGCGGCAGAAGACTTTGATTTCAGCCCCGAGGCCTCGGTTTTTGCTGCGGGTTTTACAGAGTTACAGAAAATAAACAGGAGCCGTAATCGCAAAGACGAAGCCCCCTCAACCGACACCCTAGAGATGCAGCTTGCAACGATGGATAACCTGAAAAGGGCGGTCCGCAAAGCTGAAGCACAGGAGATGACCAAGATGGCAAGCTCCCTTGCCTTTCTCGCCACGACCGGCAGTGCTACACCTTTTATCGGCCTTTTTGGTACCGTCTGGGGTATTATGGCCTCCTTCCATGATATCGGTCAACGCGGTTCCGCATCGCTTGCGGTCGTGGCCCCCGGCATTTCTGAGGCCTTGATTGCCACTGCCGCAGGTTTGGCTGTTGCAATTCCGGCAGTCATCTTTTACAATTTTTTTTCCAACAAACTGAGCGATATTGACGGTAACATGCAAAATTTCACCACCGATTTCCTCAATCTTGTCGAAAGGGACCTTCTGAGCAGGGTGTAATTCCATTTCCTTTTTCATACATTGCCACAAACTGACAGCAACATTACCGAGATAGATTTATATGGGACCAACACAAGGAAGAGGACAAAGAGGGCTTGTTTCAGACATCAACGTGACACCTCTGGTGGATGTCATGCTGGTACTCCTGATCATTTTTATGGTCACAGCCCCGATGATGACCCAAGGGCTGGATGTTGATCTGCCGGAGACAACCGCCAAATCATTGCGCCAGGATGATGAACCTCTCATTGTCACAATCGACAAGGATTCCAAGATATCCTTAGGCAAGACCGAAGTGAATCAGGCCATTCTCTTTCAAGAACTGAGCAAGAAAAATGAGACAGAGAAGAAAGAGCCGATCTATCTTAAAGCCGACAAAGATGTGGCCTATGGTGTTGTCGTCTCGATCATGGCAGACATCAAGACAGCCGGCTTTGACAAACTCGGCATGATCACCAAACCAGCGGATAATGTCAAATAAGTATGGTTTACCAGGAATATAAGGTGTCATACATGAACCGCAACGATGAATGGAAGCTGCCGCTTAATCTGGCAATCGGCTTTCATATCATGGTCGCGCTCAGCGCCATTTATCTGCCGCATCTTTTTGAGAGCAAGCCCCAATTCACCGACATCTATACCGTCAACCTGATTAATATGGCTGAGCCAGCGGCAGCACCTGCACCAGCAGCGCCTGTTGCTCCTGCTACTCCTGCGACTCCACCCCAACCAGCTGTCAAGACGCCTCCTAAGGTCATCGAAAAAGCTGCTGCACCGGTCAAAATACCTGTCAAACCGGCCGCACCGATAGCCGAGGAAAAACCAGCAGAGGAGATAGCACCGCCGGCTCCACCCAAGGCGATTTCTCTTAAACCGCTCAAAAGAAAAATAAAAAATAAAATCGTCCCTCCAGATGATACCGTGCAGCGTGAGATGGAGAAACGCGAAAAAGAGGTTGAACGACAGAAGCGCCAGCAACTAGCCGAAAGCCTCAAAGACGAACAGGCTACGACAGAAGATGCTCGCATTGCTACCGAAGAGCTTGAGGCGGCACGCAAAGAAATGGAAGCAAGCCAACAACAACTCTCACAGATTCGGTCTCAGGCAAGTTCTGCCACCGGCAGTCAGAGTTCGCAGGCCACGCAGAGTGGCGGTACCTCGAACGCCTTAAGCGCCAAGTATGCTGCCGATATCAAAGTACATGTCCAGCCATTCTTTCAGCTCCCTGAAATCAAGACCTTTGATCCCTCACTGAAAACGGTTGTCGCCATTACCATCAACATCAACGGTGAAATTGCCGACGCACAGATTGAAACAGGATCTGGGGATGCAATCTATGATCAGTTTGTTCTCAAAAGCATAGAGGCAGCCAATCCCTTGCCGCCTATTCCTCCCGCCATGCGCAAACAACGTATCATAAGTGTTACTACATTCACTCCGAGTGGCATTCAATAAAGTAATTATGTATTTAGACTCTATCTCTATCAAATTCAGACTCCCTAAGATGACTATGAGACACTCACTCCGCAATCTCTGCCTGTCAGTTCTTATCCTGATTGGATTCTGCACCCCTTTCACTGCCGCCGCTGCAGCAGACGACCGGCTGTATGTTGATATCACAGCATCGAGCACGCGAAAAATCAATTTTGCCGTACCGTGGTTTGCCTCAGGAGGAATGGCAGACCAGAGCATGGGCAAACAACTGGCAGATACGCTGGCCAAGGCCCTGGAATTTCATGGGGTTATCGGTATAACTCCAACTGCTGAGTACGGCGGCAACCAGTCTACCAACTGGAAACAACTGGGTGTCGATTACGCCGTGCTGGGCCAGTACAGCCTCTCTGCCAAAAATCTGTCTCTGGAGATCCGTGTCCTCGATATTGCGTCCAACCAGACACTCATGGGAAAATCATTCTCTGGTTCGACCCAACAGATTGACGAAATGCTCTTTAAATTCTGTGACAGTGTCATAGAATCCCTCACGGGCAAACCTGGCATTGCTTCAACTAAAATCGGTTTTATCTCTTTTGCCAATAATGCCAAGGAAGTCTGGCTGACAGATATCCTTGGCCATAAGCTGAGGCAGGTTACCCGTCATAGAAATCTCACAGTTTCTCCACGATTTACTCCAGACGGCCGGAGTCTCTGTTATACTTCTTACCATTCAGGCAACCAGAATCTGTATATCACCGACCTAGGGCAGAGCAAAGTTACCCGCGTACTTTCTAAGAGAAAAGGTATGAATCTCGCGCCGGCCTGGTCTCCCGATGGCAGATACATGATCCTGACCCTCTCGATGAACGGCAATCCCGACCTGTATCTCTGCGACAGCAATGCCAAGATAATCGAACAACTCACCGATCGGGCCGGCATTAATGTCTCCGCCACTTGGTCACCTGATGGACGACGAATTGTTTTTGTTTCGGATCGAAGTGGTAAACCTCAACTCTATACCATGAATCTCAACTCAAGACAGGTACAGCGTCTGACCTTTGAAGGGACCGAGAATGCTGAGCCATCCTGGTCTCCGACAGAGGATCTGATTGTATATTCCAGTCTACGTGATGGAGTCTACCAAATCTGCACAATTAAACCTGAAGGCGGCACTGCAGCAGTACAGATCACCACTGATCTCAGCCATCATGAGGCGCCTTCCTGGTCTCCAGATGGCAATCAGGTCATTTTTTCCAAGGGAAGCGGCAACAGACATCAAATATATGCCGTCATGAAAAACGGCAGTTTTCAAAGACCGCTTTTCTCTTTTGCCGGTAGCCACACATATCCGCGCTGGTCTCGCTAAGAGCAAAAATTCCAACTCTACATACACAACGACGATGAAAAATCTTATCAGAAATCTTTTTCTTATCCTTGTAATTGCTCCGTTTCTTGTCCAATGCGCCTCGCAGAATGAAGTCCGGGATCTGCAGTACCAGCTCAGGATCGTCAATAAAAAGTTGGAAGACATGAAGGCCAACACTGTCGGAATGATTCAGAAGCGACAGGCTGATTCTTCAGGTCAGATGACTCAACTCGAGGAAGAAGTCATGACCCTGAAAAGTCAGCTCCAAGAGACGAATCAACTCAACAATAATTTGAAAGAAAAGAATACGGAGCTCGAGACGGCGTTCAACACTTATACCCAGCAAGAAGCCACCAAGCAGGATGAAGTGATCCGCCGTATGGATGAAGAGAAAACAGCCAAAGAAGCCAAACTGGCAGAGCTTTCCGACAAACTCAAGGCCCAGCAGGAAAGCGTAAAAGTTATCCAGGAAGGTCGAGTTCGTGAAGCCGAACGTCGAGCCCATGAGGCCAAACTGGCAGCCGAAAAAGCAAAAGCAAAAACCCAATTAGCAGGCAACGCATTGACATCAAGTAGCTCTAATGTTGTTAAAATTGGGGCAACACAACAAAAGAAGCTTCTCTCCTCTTCAGTTACAACCTCGGAGTCATCCACTTCTGCGCCGCTGACAAAATCAAGTCAGGCTGCTGTAGAGCCACCGCCAACTACCACGGTTAGCCCAAAAGCGCAGGAAACTGTTGAATTGTCAGGTACTGCCCAAGAGACAGCCTCTCCTCCGGCTAAGGGTGGTGGTCTTGCTGAAGCAAAAAATCTCTACGGCGGTGGAAAATATCAGCAGGCCTTCACGCTCTATGAACAGTATGTGCGTGATAACGCTACAGGAAGTGAAGCGATTGATGCCAGATATATGATGGGTGAATGCCTTTTCCAACAAAAGGAGTATGATCAGGCGATCCTCCAATACCAGAAAATTATCGCCCAACAAGCCAAACACCCTAAGGCTGCCTCTGCCATGTTGCGTCAGGCAATGTCTTTTGAAAAGCTCTCCGACAATGAGACCGCTAAAATAATTTATCAAAAAATTCTTTCTAGTTACGGTTCATCGCCAGAAGCTGCCCAAGCCCAGGAAAAGCTTAATAAGATGTGAGATCAAAGGGTTGCAGTGAAACTCCGCCTTGACGAAATACTGCTTTTGAGAAATTACGCTCAAGATAGAGAGAAAGCCCGGGCTCTTATTGGCGCAGGTGAAGTATATGTCAACGAAACCAGAATTGATAAGGCCGGATATCTCTGCGACCCAGCAGCCCTTATTCGGCTCAAGGAACATTGCCGCTATGTCTCACGAGGCGGCCTCAAACTTGAAAAAGGGCTGCAGTACTTCAAAATCGAACCTACAGGCAAGGTCTGTCTCGATGTGGGAGCATCAACAGGCGGGTTCACTGACTGTCTGCTCAAGCATGGCGCCCAGAAGGTTTACGCCGTTGACGTGGCCTATGGTCAGCTTGACTGGAAGATCCGCCAGAATCCTGCTGTAGTCGTACTAGAACGATACAACGCCCGTCAACTCAAACCGGACCTTTTCTCCGAATCCATAGATCTTGCGGTAATGGATGCCTCATTTATCTCCATCACCAAACTCATCCCCCCTCTCATCCCCCTTTTTCAAAAAGACGTTTTTGCGCTCCTTGCTCTCATAAAGCCTCAGTTTGAACTCCCTCGCCACAAGGTCGGCAAGGGTGGAGTCATACGGGATTCAGAGTTGCATGAAGAGGCAATCAGGGGCGTGACGGAGTTTGCACATACCCTCGGGCTTCGCTCACAAGGAACGGTCGTCTCTCCGATTCTTGGGCCCAAAGGCAATAAGGAATTTCTTATCCACTTGGTTTCTTAAGAAATATGCCGGTTATAGGCAATCGAGAGCATCTTGCGAAGGGAAGAAAATTCAACAACAGACCTTCTTTTCGTCTGCCATTACCTCCCTCAATATAGTGCAGAATTCCTCATAGCCAAGTGTAGTGTTGATACCGGGGCATGACTCAGCAATGGTATGAAAATTCATTACATCTTGGAGGATAGACGGGTGCAGAGGCCACTGCCCACAGCGCCAGGGACGTCCGGAATGCACAAGGCAACCTTCATTATAAAAGATACAGTGCCCGTTGACTGTCTTCATCTGGACACACGTCCCGGTTACCCGCCAGTAACGATCACGCACCTCCTCCACGCTCAGGCCGAGACAATGCACCATTCGTCGTTGATCGTCTTCATCCAGTGAGACTGTGGTTTCTCCCTGGCAACAGAAACCACAGCGCTGACAGTTGAAAATTTTTGCTACTTTCATTTCAATTACCGTTACAAACCAAAGAGTCGTTCAGAAATCCAAGAGGCCTTGTGTTACAAGGTGACTAAACAGGGCGGAATGATCAATGCTGCTCTTGTCGCAAATAACAGAACGCTAAGCATATCCTATATAATCGCCAAAAGTGGCGATATCGATCCCGAACTGCATGGCAGCGGCCTTCCACTTGAATTCGTCAGCGGTATCAAAAATAATATGATCACTGGCAGGAACGGTCAGCCAGCCATCAGCCACCAGTTCCTGTTCAAGTTGCCCAGGGCCCCAGCCGGTATATCCTAAAATGAAGAGATATTTCTCGGGTCCCCTTCCCCGTGCTATATCTTCGAGGACCTTGGTTTCACGCGAAAGTGCGATGGAAGGGCTGATTTCCAGCCTGTATTCAGTCTGATACTCAGATTGATAGAGGATAAAAGCGGATTCAAGTTCCACTGGCCCACCGATATACACCGGCGGAAGATTCCTGGCAGGAATAGGCAGATGCGCACCATTGAGTATTTCAGTCATGCTAAAGGCCGGGTTGGGCTTATTGATCGCCACCCCCATAGCTCCTTCATGACTGTGGGCACAGATAATAATCACCTGTTCCTCAAATCGGGGGTCAGGCATCATTGGTGTGGAAATCAGAAAGGAACCCGTCAGGGTATCAATTATTGGTGCACTTCGTGGTGTCATTTCATTCCCCCGGTGAAAAGAGGTTGAGCAGGAACAACTCGTGGTAGAATAGAATCTCTTTGGACTCCTTTTTATACTATCAGACTCTCTTCAAGCTCGTCAAGGCCACCAGCACGTTCATCAATGCTTTCAGAGGCCATGGGGCCAAAACAAACGGCAAAGCCCAAATTACTTGCGTAAATCAAGAAGAATGCCCATGACAAAAATGGATCTTTAACATACAATTATACACATCTCTGATAATTACTCCTCAGCCGCCCCTTAATCTACTCGAACTGGAAACCTCTTTATGCACATCAACGAACAGCTCGATAGAATCATTCATTCTTCCCATTACGATCCTTTCCAGGTCCTTGGTGTGCATTTCTCCGGACAGGAAAATGAAACGGCCACGATACGGACGTTCCAGCCCCATGCCCGCCAGGTGGATCTGCTGGCCGGCGATAAACGCTTTACCATGACCAGGACTCGCGAAGAGGGTATATTCGAAGTTGTCCTTGACCGCTCCATCCTTATTGATCCCTCTCTGACGCCATATACATACCAGTACGAGATTCACTACCAGGACGGTTCTCTTCAAACGATCAACGACCCCTACAGATTTCTGCCGCAGCTTGAAGATCGAGACCGCTATCTGTTCAATTTCGGTACGAACTACAAGCTCTATGATCACATGGGCAGCCACCTGACTGTGTTGAAGAATGTTTCGGGAACAATATTCCGGGTCTGGGCACCTAATGCCCAAAGCGTTTCCGTTCTGGGAAACTTCAACGGCTGGGATGGCCGTATCCATCCGATGAGATCCCTCGGCAGCTCCGGCATTTGGGAGCTCTTTATCCCCGGCATCTGTGAAAATGAACTCTACAAGTTTCAGATCAAGACCACTCAGGGTGAACGTCTCGAAAAATCAGACCCCTTTCAATTCTATGGTGAGGTCCGCCCCAAGACCGCCTCGATAGTTCGCAATCTCGATCATTATGAGTGGCATGATCAAGACTGGCAATCACATAAAAAAATTACTCCACTCTATGACTGTCCCCTGGCGATCTATGAGGTGCACCCTGGCTCATGGCAACGCGATCCCGCAGTTCCAGAGCGTTTTCTCACCTTCAGAGAATTAGCGGATAAGCTCATCCCCTATGTGAAGCAGTTGGGTTTCACCCATATCGAGCTTATGCCTGTGATGGAACATCCGCTAGATGAATCCTGGGGATATCAAGTCACCGGACCATTCAGTTGTACCAGTCGCTATGGAATCCCTGAAGATTTCATGTATTTTGTCGATCAGTGCCATCAGAATGCAATCGGGGTCATCCTTGATTGGGTTCCAGCCCATTTTCCCAAGGACAGCCACAGCCTTGGGCGATTCGATGGTACAGCCCTCTACGAACATGAAGATGCCCGCCTCGGTTCTCATCCGGAATGGGGAACCTTCATTTATAACTACGGGCGCAAGGAGATCAGCAATTATCTCATTGCCAATGCCTTGTTCTGGCTGGACAAATATCATATTGACGGACTCCGTGTCGATGCCGTAGCCTCCATGCTCTACCTGGATTATTCCCGCAAAGACGGGGAGTGGCTGCCCAACTGCTATGGGGGCAGGGAAAATCTTGAAGCGATCGAGTTTATCCGGCACGTCAACTCTATCGTTTATGATATCTTTCCCAATACCCTGATGATCGCCGAAGAATCCACCAGTTTTTACGGAGTCTCAAAACCTGCCAATAAGGGTGGACTGGGATTTGGTTTTAAATGGAATATGGGCTGGATGAACGATATCCTGAGTTATTTTTCCAAGGATCCTCTCTTCCGGAAATTTCACCATAATGCCCTGACCTTTTCCATCATGTATGCCTTCTCGGAGAATTTTATCCTGGCCATCTCCCATGATGAGGTGGTTCATGGCAAACGGTCACTTCTTGACAAAATGCCGGGGGATCTGTGGCAGAAGTTCGCAAATCTGCGTCTCTTTCTTCTGACTATGTGGATGCATCCAGGAAAGAAACTCCTCTTTATGGGATGCGAATTCGGACAATGGTCGGAATGGTACTGTAAACAGAGCCTCGACTGGCATCTTCTTGAAAAAAACAACATGCATACGAAAATGCTTGTTTTCATGGCAGCGATCAACAGACTCTACCGCGAAAATCCCTCACTCTGGCAGCAAGATTATTCATATGAGGGATTTCATTGGATTGATCTAGAGGATCGCAACAATTCTATAATCTCCTTTGTCAGATACGCCAAAGACCGGGACGACCATCTGGTCTGTGTCTTCAACTTCACGCCCCAGACCTTTTTTGACTACACAATCGGCCTGCCTACCGGCAGGATGTACAGGGAGATATTCTGTTCAGATAACGGCATGTACGGGGGAAGCAACGCAAGTGACCAAAAGACCTATCTGCCGGAAGCAGAACCTTACGCCCAGGCTGGTTATCGGACCACCATGAAAATCCCACCCCTGGCCGGAGTCATCCTCAAACCCTGTAACGACTAAACAGGCGTATTCCATATCTAAATCAAAATGAGAACGCGAAGGCAAGCGAGCAGCGACGAGACAGTACATTGAGTACGGTGAGGAGCCGCACAGCGTAGCCGACAAAGTTAACGTTTGATTTTGAGTTGGAATTACACAATCCCATCAAGAGAGAGGCTATAGGCAGATATGGCAGCAGCGCAACCGACACAACTCCCAGGAGATCGGGTAAAAAAGGCGATACAGGCATTTTGTGAACTGCGGGCTGACAATCCTGAAAAGGACAGGCGGCTCCTCCTGCAAAAAGTTGAAACGCAGTTTGATCTTTCTCCGCTGGAGTGTGAGTTCCTGCACCGGCACTTCATGGAGGAATCGGATTCATTCTTGCATGGAAAATAGACAACCTCTCACTTGTCCACTGGCACATTGGAGAAGGACAAACTGTTCATGAACATTGATCCGGCAGGCGCAGGCCTTCGGATGATAATGCCTGGAGAATCAACATGGACGCCTACCAGCAGATTATAGCCACCATTGCTTTGATGATGGGAACAGCCTGGGCCAGCGGGATCAATCTCTACGCAACCATCGGGATGCTGGGAATCCTCGGTACTACCGGCAATATAATCCTTCCGGACCAGCTCCAGGTGTTGCAGGATCCGCTCATCATCGGTGCGGCATGCCTCATGTATTGTGTGGAATTTTTTGCCGACAAGACCCCGGGGATCGACACGGGCTGGGATGTAATTCATTCATTCATCAGGATTCCAGCCGGTGTCATGCTCGCGGCTGGGAGTGTGGGCGAAGTCACCCCGGCACTCGCCATTGCTGCCGGAATCCTGGGGGGAAGCATCTCTGCTACAAGTCATGTGATCAAGGCCGGTTCGCGGGTGCTGATCAATACCTCGCCGGAACCTTTCTCGAACTGGCTGGCATCATTCACCGAAGACGTGGCGGTGATTGGCGGACTCTGGCTGGCCCTGCACTCACCCGTTCTCTTCCTTTGCCTCTTTATCCTCTTCGCCCTGCTAGCTGTCTGGCTCATGCCCAAGCTCTGGGCGGGCATTATAGCGGTGTTGAGAAAGATCAGAGACATCTTCAATAACCATACCCCGCACGATACAACTGACCGAAACAAGACGACAACGGGACAGACATTTACCGACTCCCAGGTACAGCACATTCCTGCCCCATGTGACAAGGCCGAGAGCTCTCCCCCACCTCTGGATATTCCGAGTCCCCACAGCTGATCATGCTGAAGCAGGGGCACTTTCTTCAACAAGCATTTTTCTGTACAATGCCTCCGTCTGCTCACACATCGCCTCGGTCGTGAATCGTTCTCTGACCCGAGCCTGTCCCCTTTCCCCGAAGGCAACAAGTGTGGCACTGCCGGCGGAAAGCGCTGCATCAAGGGCCCTGGCCATATCCTCCGGGTCAGAAGGCCTCACAAGCCAGCCGGTCTGCTGTTCAAGAACTGTCTCCAGGCTCCCGCCATGGGCCGTCGCAATAACCGGTTTGCCCATAGCCATAGCCTCGGCGGTCGTTCTGCCAAATGCCTCCGGCTCACTGGACGAGGCGGATAGCACAATATCTGCCAGAAGGTAGGCCGCAGGCATATCAGAACAATGCCCAACCATCTTGACTCGATCGGCAAGCTTATACTGATCGATCTGACGCATTAACTCTCCGACAAAACCCGGATTTTCGTTTGTATCCCCGACAAGAACGGCTTGAAAATCGGTAGTTTTCAGCAGACTCAGACTTTTAAGAAAGACCTCCTGCCCTTTCAGGCGGGTAAGGCGTCCGGGGAGCATGAGCACCGGGCTCGTATTGTTGATCTGCCATTGCCGGCGCAAGCTTTCCACGCGCTCCGCCTGAACCTTTTCCGGGGCAAAAAGCTGCATATCAACTCCCCGAAAAATGAGCGTTATCTCTTTGTCTTTTCGATAGAATTCTTTTATATGATGTCTGATGCTCTCAGAAACAGCGATAATTCCCGTGCCTTTGGTCATGATGGCACTGTAGGCGTTCACCGAATAAAACCCATGAAATGTCGTTACGAGGGCCGGTCTTTTGCTTTTGGCAAGACTTTTCCAGGCTAAATAACCGATCCAAGCTGGCATGCGTGAACGCAGGTGCAGTACATCAACCTTCTCCTTTTGTAAAAGTCTCCGTAAAGGCCAGATATAGCGCAGACTTTCTGGAGATTTACTCCCGACATTCCAGGATATATGTCTGCTTCCCTCCCGTTCGAGTTGTTCCACCAATCTGCCACCGGCTGAGATGACAAGTGAGCGATGTCCATGCTCTGCCAGATATTTTCCAAGCTCAAGGGTACCCCGCTCCACACCGCCGCCCTCAAGTTCAGGAAGCATCTGGACAATCGTAAGATTCTTGTGGCTCTTCTTGGCCTCTTTCTCTGCAACGAGTTTTTCATACAAGGCCACAGTTTTGTTGCACATCAACGAGGCTGTGAAATTTTCATGGACCCAACCCTGTCCCTGCGCTCCGATTCTTTGCAGCTCACTCTTATCTTGCAGTACCCGTATCAAGGTATCTGCCATGGCCTTTGGATTCCCTGGTTCGACCAGCCATCCGGTAACTCCATCAACCACCGTTTCGAGGCTGCCACCATGAGATGTAGCGAGTATCGGTTTTCCCATGGCCATTGCCTCGATTGCGACCTTGCCAAAGGCTTCCGGTTGGCTTGATGAAGCCGATACAACCAGATCGGCAAGGAGCAGAGCGGCGGGCATATCTACGCAATGCCCAACCAGACGGACCTTTTTTTCCAATCCAAAGTTGCTGATCTTTTCTTGTAATTTTTTCGTATATGCCGGATTTTCTTCAGTATCACCGACACATAAGGCCATAAACAGCTGATCTTTCATGAGGGCTAGGCTCTCGATAAAGACTTCCTGACCTTTCCATTGTGTCAATCTTCCGGGCAGGAGGATTACAGGCAGACGACAATCCGTAAGTTGCCATTTTGTCTTTAAAAACGCAACTCTCTCGGGCGTAACCGAATCGGGATTGAATGCCTCAACCTCAAAACCACCGTGAATAAGCTCGATTTTTGCAGGATCGACAGGATAATTGGCAAGGATATGCTCATGTATAGTTTTTGAAACGGCAATGACCCTTTCACCTTTGGTCATGATCGTCGAATACTTATTTACGGAATAAAACCCGTGGAAGGAAGTGACCAGAGCAGGCCTTGTGGCTGAAGGCATAAGGCTCCAGGCTAGATAGCCGATCCAGCCGGGTAACCGTGACCTGAGATGAACGACGTCAACGCTCTCTTTCAGGAGATATTGACGCAACATATTAATATATTTCAGGCATCGTGCACTTTTCTCACCAATATGCTGCCAGTGAAGATGTTCACAGCCGGCCTGCTCGAGCTGGGCAACCAACCTGCCACCTCCGGAAATGACGATGGAGCGGTGGCCGGTCTGGGCAAGATGAATTGCCAGATCAAGGGTCTCACCTTCGACACCACCTTCTTCTAATTCCGGGAGTATCTGTACTACTGTCAATTTTTTGGGTGCCATCTCTTCAAGATCTCTTCTGCACAATGCTTCGCTTCGTTGAGAGGTTGCTTCGTCAGCCACACCTCTGTCCCTGAGAGCCAATTTAGGTAAGAAACCACCATACCATTCCGGCTTAAAAATTCTTCACTTCGTCGGAACTTGCTATTCTTCTTTTTCCACCTCAGTGGCAAAAGACCAACCCGGCATCCGGCCGACAAGGCCTCGTAGACCATCGACATGGAATCTGCCGTGACCCATACCCTCAGACATTCGCTATACTGTCTTTCTATCCAACCCGATGCAGTCTCTTCAAACCTGAATAAACGCAGATTGCTGATTTCCTGAGCAAGTACATCAAGCCTTTGCACAGTTTCTCCAGGTGTCCGAGGCGAAGTGGCGATCGTCCACAGTACATCATTCTCCCTTTTGGCTATCTGCCGGATATATCCCTCAATATCGCTGGAACTCCAAAAATGACTTTTCCGATCAATACCGCCGATGAGAATAAGCCCCCGGCCTGATATTTTTTCCTCTGATATCGTAGCACAATTTGGTGGTCCGATTGTGAGAATGATATTCTCACGCGCGACTACGCCGTCATGTTCCGGGGCAAAAATGAGATCAAACTGTTTTCGTAGAAAACCTACCGGTGTCATACAGGTCACTACGGGCAAACCTGTCTGTTTTTTTGCCCTCAGCATCGGAAAATGAGTGCGAGAACCTGTACCGATGAGCAAGTCACCCTCAGGAAAACTGCTGTCATAGTCTCCTTGACCAGGACAGT
>JAUYSF010000181.1 GCA_030696435.1 Desulfoprunum sp.
TCAAACTGTTTTTCCATGCACCAGAAACTGCCTACCGCAAATAGGGCCATAGCCGTTACAGATGATTTTTCAGTTTAAGAATTCATATCGCCTTGCATATTTATCCCCCGGACAATGCCTGCAGCTATGAGAAATGACAGCAATGTGATCGTGCCCAGTAGATACGTTTTCATGTGAATCTCCTCTTGTGCCTTCTTTGACCGTCAGCGTGAGAGCCTCTTCTGCCACAAGACTCTTCTGAAGATAGTAGGAACTCTGGAACAAATTGCCAATTTTTTGGGCAAAATGGCCTTCAATAACCGGTTGTTTTTCGCCGGGAGCGTATGTGCTGCAACTGCTGTTCTTGAGATATCACGGCCGAACCGGTATAGTGCCGGCAACTGTTCAGGCGGCCCCGGTGACGGGGACGCTGTTTGGATCCATAGGGGAATTGCAGGAAAAAATGATGAAATTTCGATTAATGACAGCAGGTCCGTCAGTGCGAGCGATGGCCTTCTGTCTCTTGCCCTTGACCTGTTATCTGCTGGGCATGCTGAACTATTCCCAGGCCGGCAAGGTGGCCGTGCTCGGGTTCTTTATCCTGACAACCTTGTTCTCCTGGCGGGAGCTCTATCCGTCCCGGCGGCTTTTCACGGCTTTACTGAGCGTAACGCTTGTGCTCCTTATCGCCGATATTGTCTTTCAGGTAACACTCAGGCAGACCTTCGGAGTGCAGCAGGATGATGTCTTGGTCGTTCAGGCCCTGCTGAATACCAACATCGAGGAGGCCAGTGGCTTTATCTCCCAATATCGGCGGTATGTCGGGTGGTATGTGGTGTTTTCCGTGCTGTTTTTGGCCGCGTACTGGCGTTTGTTCGTCGTCCCCGGCAGGGATTTCAGCGGCAGTTGTACCGGCAGAGAACGGAGGAAAAAGATCATCTTTGCCACGATTTTCACTCTTCTGCTGCTGGCGATTCATAGTAATTCCTCGCTGAGAAAGGCCAATCCTCTCTTCTATTTTCACTATAACTATCAGAAGTTGAGCAGCGAGATCGAACAAGCCGGACTGCTCAAGGAAGAGCTGGCCAGGGGCAAGACCTCCCCGGCCCTCTCTTCAATGCACCTGCTGCAGGGGGTTGACAGGAAAACGGTGGTTCTGGTGATCGGCGAGAGCGACACGAGAAACAATTGGTCGCTCTATGGCTATGGCCGCAAGACAACGCCGGAACTGGAGAAGCTGCGGGAGGGGTTGCTGGTCTTTAAGGATGTGCTTTCGGCGGATGGGGCAACGGTTGGCTCGGTTACCAAAATGCTGACAGCGGCGACCTGGCGCAATCCCGATATTTGGAAGAGTAGTCCGACCATCATGGCCATTGCCCGGCATCTGGGCTTCAAGGTGTTCTGGATCGCCAATCAGGGCTCGGAAAATCGGGGTGTGGTGCCGATCCTGGCGGCCCAGGCCGATACGACTATCTTCACCAACAGGGGCATGGATCGGGGTGAGAGTTCGCTCGATGAAGTACTGCTTGCGCCCTATCGGTCGGCCCTGGCGGATCCGGCCAAGAAAAAATTGATCATCGTCCATCTGCTCGGGGCCCATCCCGCCTATAATTTTCGTTATCCGCAAGATTTTGGGATCTTTGAAAAGGTCTATGATGACCCTGTCGCCGAGGGTCTCAAACAGGCGGGCAGGGCGCCATGGGCCATCCTTTTCAGAAATATGTATGACTGCGCCATCCTCTATAATGATCATATCCTGTCGGAACTGTTGCGCGGTCTTATGGCAGGGCGGGAAGCCGATTCGGCCTGGCTGTATATCTCCGACCACGGCCAGGATGTGGTCCATAACAGCGACTACTCGGGCCACAATATCAGGGTGAAGGAACAGTGGGAGGTTCCGCTGGTTGTTTGGCGTTCGCAGGCAAAAGCAACAGGCGGTGAGGCAACAGATCACCTTGTGACCCGGCCCTACCAGGCCGACGTCCTCGATCATACGATCCTCGGTCTGCTGGGGATTGCGGGCGAGCTCTATGATCCGGAACTGGATCTCCTCTCTGAGAAATTCAAACAGGCGAAAATACTGCCCCGGCGGATGAAGGATGCCGACTACGATTGACGGGGAGGGAGTTCTGCTGTGACCTTCTCAGATTCCATGCCAGGCTGTGTCGGTCGTATCCCGGCACTGAGCCAGGCCTTCACTATGCCGCTGCTGAGGATGAGGGTGCAACCGGCGATCTGCAGAGGGGAGAGTGCTTCGCTAAAGATGAGCCAGCCGAAGAGGATAACCGCGATGGGCTCAAAATAGGCCAGGGTGCCGAAGGTGGCGGCCGGCAGAGTGCTGAGGGCGATCACCGCGAAGAGGATGGCCAGAAATCCAGGGAAAAGGCCGGTTCCCATGAGCCAGAACCAGTTTTCAGTCGAGATGACCGGTCGGCTCGCGAGCACAAACGGCAGCATGATCACCGCCCCGGTGAGCAGTTGATAGAAGGTGCGGGTGAAGACATGGACGTGCCCTTTGATCACGCGGTTGATGAGGATGAAGCCGGCGTAGCAGAGCATGGCGACAAGGGCCAGGCAGATCCCGGCGAAGTGGTTGCTGCCCGTGGAAAAATCGATCTTAAACTCCATCATCATGGCAAAACCGAAAAGGGCCGCCCCGATCAGCAGAATACTTGCCCGGTTGAGCCGCTCCCCGAGAAAGAAGTGGGCGAAAATCGAGGCCGTCAGAGGGGCCAGATAGACCAGCATGATGGCGTTGGCCATGGTCGTGAGATTCATGGCCTGCACGTAGAAGATGATAAAGCCCGCCAGCATACCGCCGTTGATCAGAACCGGCCAGGTCGGCCACTTTTTCAGGCAGCCGGTCTGTCGTGTGGCAAAGAGAAACAGGAGCATGAAACAAGCGCCCAGCATCAATCGGAAAAAGGTGATGGTCTCGGCCGGCAGACCGGTGATCTTGGAGAAAACACCGATGGTACCCATGAGCAGGGCGGACAGGATGGCGGCGATGATGCCGGTGAGATTCATCGTGGTTGAATGGGCAGGCTCTGGGCGCATAGGCAGTATCCGTTCCGGTTGAAGGCAAAAGAGAAAGCAGTTTTCCGTGATACCACAGGAAGGCTCGACCGGCAATCTTTCTCAAGGAGTATTTCCGGCCTGAACAGGTTTTTCAATGTCGGTAAAGAAGGCTTTCTTATGAAAGAACATGGATATTCGTTTGATTTTCGGGGATGCATCATTTAGAGTTTCAGGGTGGTTGTATCAAATCCATTGATCAGGATTGCAGAAAAGATACATGATCGGCAGCGAAAAAAATTCAATCGAGGATGAATGGCCGGATGGAGCATCTTGTTTTTGTGTATGGCACGTTGAAAAAAGGTTTCAGTAACCATCGGCTTCTTGCTTCTTCGGAATTGCTCGGGGTAGCTCAGACAGTGAAGATGTACGCTATGTTTTCAACGGGCGTGCCGATTGTTGTCAAAGATGAAGCGATTTCCCCGATTTTTGGTGAGCTGTACAGGGTGGATCAGGTGACGCTGGCCTATCTTGACAGCCTGGAAGGGCATCCCGACTGGTATCGTCGGGAAGAGGTGGAGGTTCTCCTCGAAGCTGAAGGCGAAGGACAGCACATAGAACTGGCCTGGATCTATTTCAATCTCGACAAGCGCGGTACGCTGATCCCTTCGGGAGAATATCTGAAAGATTGAGGTGGGGCTGAGCGCCGAGAGATTTGTGAGAAAAAAGGCCTGGTATGATGCTTCATATCAGGCCTTTTTTTATTTCCGCACTTCTTCTTGCCGCCAGCGGTATCTCCTACATGCACAGGGCTGCGTGCAGGGCTCGCTGGGCCTGGGCGAATTGCTCACGGGCGACGATGAACTGCATATTGGTCTGCCGCGAGGTCTGAGATACCGCCAGGATGTTGATATTGTCAGAGGCCAGGGCCTGGGCGGCTTTGGCTAGAATGCCTGGCTGACCGATGTTGGAACCGATAGCGCAGACAATGGCCACCAGGGTGCTGGTGACCAATTCAAACCTGTCATTGAGGTCGGCCAGTAGTTCGGGGGTGCAGTCGCTGTCGGCGATGATCATGCCGATGGTGTTGGCGTTCGTGGCCTTGCTGATGTAGGAGATCTGGTGCTTGGTGAGAACCTGCATGATACGTAGGTCAAAGCCCACTTCGCCGACCATGCGGGTATCGTGGATCTCCAGGCTGATCACTTTGTCCGAGCCGGTGACGATCTCCACTTTTGATTTAGGGGCGATGAAGTCCTTGGTGATCAGGGTGCCGGAGTGGTCAGGATCAAAGGCATTTTTAATGCGGATCGGGATATTGTTGATCTCCAGCGGCTTGGAGGCCTTGGGGTGAATGGCCTCCATACCGACGTCGGCCAGTTGGTCGGCGACATCGAAGTTGGTGTTGCAGACCGGGTGGATCTTGTCCTCGCCGATGATCATCGGATCGCCGGAACAGAGGTGGTATTCCTTATGGATGATGGCCTCCTTGGCACCGAGCAGCACCGCCACCTTGGAGAAGGTCACCTCCGAGTAGCCTCGATCGAACTCCCGCATGATGCCCTCCGTACCCTTGGTGTAGCCGGTGGCAAAGCAGATGGTCGAGAAGGGGTCGATCTCCTCAAAACTTTCTTTGATACGTTCGTCGATAGTCAGTTGCCGGCTGTCTTCCCAGCCACTCAGATCGACAAACGTCGAGTCATATCCCCGGTTTCGCAGGATGTTTGCCGAGTTGAAAGCACTGTGCATCTCGCCGAGCGAGGCCAGCAGTTCACGGGCGGCAAGCAGCAGGGCTTTGCGGGAGACGTAGCCGGAGGCCAGGACGTTATCCATACTGCGCAGGATATTTATCGCCAGATCGATATGATCACCGATGAAATCGTTGGCCACCTCCAAATCAAGCCCGGCAGGAACGAATCCCCTGTTCAGCTCGAAGAGGCGGTCACGCAGGTTGAGCATGGGCCGGGGATAGTTTTCCTGGTCCTTAAAGAGTTGGTAAATCCCTGGCTTGCCGTTTTTTTTATGCTCAAGAAGATCGTTGGTAATACCGCCGTAGGCCGACACGACATAAATGCGGCCGTAGATATCGGCGGGATTTCTGAGGATGATATTGTCGATGACCTCGGAAAAACGGGACATCGAGGTGCCGCCGATCTTTTCTATGCGAAGGTTTTTTTGCGCGTTCATGGGCTGATTGCAAGATGAGAATTGAAGAAGACCCGGATTGGAGAGGACGGTCTATCGGGGCTTCATGGAATGGTTGATAATAAAGACTACAATGGTCGGAAAGCACCTTCCTGACAGTGACATAGTCTTTTCCTTTTTCTGTACGCCGGGCTGGTTTAAACGTTGCTTTCTTCCATGAGCCTGTTGAGAAAAAGCCGGTAGTGGTTGGGCAGGGTCCGTTTCGGGGCCGTGATGATATAGAACGAGCGTTTCATCGTCAGTCCCTTGATCTTGATTTCCCTGACCATCCCGGCCTGCAATTCCTCCTGCATGGCGTAACGGGAAAGGATCGAGACCCCGAGGTCCGCTTTGACCGATTCCTTGATCGCCGTGCTCGATCCAAGGGTCGCACAGATGTTCAGGTGATCGATGTCCAGCTCTTTTCTGGCGAGAAAGGATTCTATATTCTTTCTGGTGCCGGATCCTTCTTCGCGCATCAGAAACGGTAGCCCGGCCAGATCTTCCGGGTCAATCGTGTCGGGCAGATCCCGGCCTTCGGCTGCGACAAGGATCAGTTCATCCTCAAGGAAGGGCTGGTAGGTGATCTTCTTTGAAGGAAGTTTGGCCCCGACGATGCCGATCAGCAGCTCGTTGTTGATGATGCTGTTGATAATCTTGCCTGAATCGCCGATGCGGATCTCAAACGACACAGCCGGATAGCGGTTCTTGAATGAGGCGGCCAGCCCCGGAATGATATAGTCGCCGGGGATGGTGCTGGCCCCGATGATCAATTCTCCAGCCACCCCTTTGTTGGTAGTGGCCAGTTCGTCCTCAAGCTTGCGCAGGTCATCAAGGATGGCCAGTGCCCTGGGGTAGAGAATCTCCGCCTCGCGGGTCGGCATGATGGAACGGCCGAGGCGGTCGAAGAGTTTGCAGTCGAGTCGTGTCTCAAGATTGTGGATATGTTCGCTCACCGTGGGCTGGCTGGTGTGCAGCAGTTCGGAGGCCTTGGTGAAACTGCGGTTCTTGTAGACGGCGACGAATATTTTCAGATGTCGAGTTTCGATGGCCTTGGCCCTCCTGGTATGTGGAATGTCGATATGTTTCGCTGGATGCAGCAAAAAGTATAGTAGTATCCCTGTCTCTTTGCCAGTCAATTCTTTATCAACCGGCAGCAGATCAGGGCCTGGCAGATGCCGTGGTTTATTCCAGCAGCAGAGCGGTGCTCAGGTAGCGCTCGCCGGTATCCGGCAGGATGACCACGATGGTCTTACCGGCGTTTTCCGGGCGGCGGGCGACTTCTCTGGCCGCCCAGGCCGCAGCCCCGCTTGAGATACCGCAGAGGATGCCCTCCGTCAGAGCCAGTTCCCTGGCCGTGACGAAGGCGTCGTCATTCGATACAGTCATCACCTCGTCGATGATATCCCGGTTGAGGATGGCTGGCACAAAGCCGGCACCGATGCCCTGGATCTTGTGGGGACCGGGGCTGCCGCCGGACAGGACGGGCGAGTCCTGTGGTTCTACGGCAATGCTTTTCAGCCCCGGATTGCGGGCCTTCAAAACCTCCGAGACCCCGGTGATGGTGCCGCCGGTGCCGACGCCGGCCACGAAGATATCGATTTTCCCCTCGGTATCCCGCCAGATCTCCTCGGCAGTCGTGTGGCGGTGGGCCGCGGGATTGGCCGGATTGCTGAACTGATCCGGCATGAAGCTGTTCGGGGTTTCCCTTACCAGGCGCTCGGCTTCGGCGATGGCGCCCTTCATGCCCTGGGCTGCCGGGGTCAGCACCAGTTCGGCGCCGAGGTGTTTCAGCAGTTTTCGACGCTCGATGCTCATGCTCTCGGGCATGGTGAGGATCAGGCGGATCTTGCGGCTGGCGCAGACAAAGGCCAGGCCCAGGCCGGTGTTGCCGCTGGTCGGTTCGATGACGGTAGTGCCGGCGACGATCGAGCCGTCCGCAAGACCCGCCTCGATCATCGATACGGCGATGCGGCATTTGACACTGCCCATCGGGTTGCGCGACTCCTGTTTGCCGAGCAGGGTGGCGAGGCAGCCTGTCGCAAAATTCTCCAGAGACAGGAGCGGGGTGTTGCCGGTTGTTTCAGTGAGTTTTTGAGTCATATCGGTCCTCGTTGGCTTACTTGGAGTTGGAGTAGATCAGCTCGGGCCGTTTGAGCAGGACCCTGGTGCCGGCCTCGACGCTCTCGGTGAGCCAGATATTGCCGCCGATCACCGCCCCGGCGCCAATGAGCGTATCGCCACCGAGGATAGTAGTGTTGGCGTAAATGATCACGTCATCCTCAATAGTGGGATGGCGCTTTTTGTGCCGCATCCGGACCCCGGCATCACGGGGCAGCGACAGAGCGCCCAGGGTCACGCCCTGGTAGAGCCGGACGTTTTTGCCGATGTTGGTGGTCTCACCGATGACCACTCCGGTGCCGTGGTCGATGAAAAAGCCCTCGCCGATGGTGGCGCCCGGATGGATATCGATACCGGTGAGGCTGTGGGCGTATTCCGTCATGATCCGCGGGATGATCGGCACCCCGAGGCGGAACAGCTCATGGGCCAGGCGAAAGATTGAGATAGCCAAGAGACCGGGATAGCTAAAGATTACCTCGTCCGGACTGTCGGTGGCCGGATCGCCGGCGAGTGCGGCCCGGATGTCGGTGGCCAGGATGGCCGTGACCTCGGGCAGGGCCTCGATAAAGGCCAGGGTCATCTCCTGGCTGCGCTCCTCGCAGTTGGTGCAGGGCAGGTTGTTGCGCCGGCAGTCGTGGCGAATGGCCATGGTGATCTGCTCAGTGACCTTTTCGTAGAGGTCGGTGGTCTCCTTGCCGATATAGTATTCGAGATTGGCGGCGTGCAGGCGGGTCTTGGTGAAATAGCCGGGGAAGAGGATGCGCCTGGCCTGCTGGACGATCTCGATGATCTTTTCATGGGAAGGGATGGCCACTGGGCTGATATGCTCGAAACAATCCTTGGCGTGCCAGGAGTTGAGCAGACGCTTGACCACCGCCGGCACCTTATCGTGCTGGCTGCTGCTGCTCAGCTGGATATGCTCACAGAGGTCGGAGAGGGCTTTGATCGATGACTCGGGCTGCAGTTTTCGCGACATGGGTTGTGTTGCCTTGTTTGAGGTGCTTGGGAGGCCGAAGGAGGTGATTCAATCTCTCTCCGGGGCTATCTTTTCAATAATAAAAATGCCGTAAGTGGCCCGGCAATTGCTGAGATATCTGACGATTGTGCCGCTGCTGCTGGTCGTGTTGGTATTGATGGCGATCTCCCGGACGATCCGATAGCCGACGTCGCGGGCGAATCGGCGGAAATCGGCCAGGGTGATGACCCGGATATTAGGC
>JAUYSF010000183.1 GCA_030696435.1 Desulfoprunum sp.
CAGTGACTGGTGTACCAACAAGCAGGCCTGGATGGTTGATATCATCGAGTGCTTTGCCGAACGATTAGATAAGGATGGGGCTGCCTCTGTCTGTGCCGTCAGTGCGACGTGACGCACTTTGATCCAATAAGCCTTTCTCTGGCCAGACAGAGTCATGTTTTCTTTTGCTGCATCCTTGATTTTTGCTGAAAGGAGGTGCTTAAATGAAGAGACGAGGCATCATTGTCAAGATAATCAACGATCTGATTCACTGAGGGCCTGCCTTTGCACCGCGCGATCCACGGGTAGTTTTCTCAGCAGGAGTTTGCGGCATGACGGTTCAGAAGATGCGATTGCTGAAGATGTCCGGACTGTTTCAGGGAGCTGTGGCAGGTCTCATGCCCTGTACCGCTATGGCTTTTTTCCAGAGAAGAACCACAACAATCGTGCTGACTATTGCTGTCCTGCTGTTAACTTTGGCGGAGACCGTGGTGGCTGCTCCCCCGATCCGCTTTGCCGCAATTTTTTCTCAGACCGGAATTGCGGCATCCCACAACGAACCCCTTCTTGCCATGACGGAGTTGGCGGTAGAAGATATTAATACCCATGGTGGTCTTCTGGGGCGACCTGTTGAGCTGATCAAACTCGACAACGAGAGCAGCCCCATCGGTGCAACAATGGCGGCCCGCGAGGCTGTCAAAATGGATGTCGTTGCTGTTATCGGGGCGCACTGGAGTTCGCATTCGCTGGCCATGGCCCCGATTCTCCAATCGGCCGGTATTCCCATGATCAGCCCGGGTTCAACAAACCCGGAGGTGACGTTGATCGGAGATTACATTTTTCGGGCCTGTTTCCTTGATTCTTTTCAAGGTAGGGCGATGGCCCGGTTTGCCCTGGACGATCTGAAGGCCCGTTCGGCCGTGGTGATGCGCAATATCGATGAAGCCTACAGTATCATGCTGGCAGATTTTTTTTCTGACGCATTTCGAGAGAACGGTGGAACGATACGCGCGGATTTGGAATACCGGGGTAATGCCATAAGCTTTACCGAGAGCATAGCAGAAATCCAAAAACTCGCACCTGACATCGTCTATCTCCCAGGCTATACGCGTGACAGCGGCTTGTTGATTAAGCAGGCAAAAAGCATGGGGTTGCACACGATTTTTCTAGGTGGGGATGCCTGGGATGAGATCGAAAAGTATGCAGGTGATGCCCTTGATGGGAGTTACCAGTCAGCGCCATGGCACCCCGACGTTCCTTTTCAACGAAGCAGAGATCTCCAGATACTTTATCAGAAAGAGTTCGGTGTACCGATCAGGAATATGAGCGCACCGCTTGCCTACGATGCCGTCAATCTGCTCGCTGCGGCGATCAAAAAATGTGGATCGACCGATAGAAAAAAGATTCGCGATGCCTTGGCCTTAACCAGGGATTTTAAAGGAGCAACAGGCAATATCTCATTTGATCGAAACGGTGATCCGGAAAACAAGCAAGTTATCATTATCAAATTTCAGCAGAATGGCAGCCGCTCCTTTTACAAAACCATTTCACCATAACACGTGCCGGATACCGACTGCTCGGCTGGAATATCTGAGGAGGAGAGCTGTATGTCATGGCTGTTGAGGGTCTTTCTGCTGGTTGCTGTTGTTTCTGTCATAGGTTGGAGTGCAGAGAGCAGGGCCGGCACAGAAGGGGCGATAAAAATTGCCGGTATTTTTTCGCTCTCAGGTCAGGCTGAGGCCCCTAATCGTTCAGTCGTCATGGGCGTTCAGATTGCGGTTAACGAAATCAATGCGAGTGGCGGAATCCTCGGACGCCGGTTGGAGCTTGTTCTTATTGACAATGAAAGCACGCCGATCGGCTCGATGGTTGCAGCGCAAAAGGCGGTTGCCGACAAGGTGGTGGCCATAATTGGGGCCTCCTGGAGTTCGCATTCATTAGCTATTGCGCCTGTGGCGCAGGAAAATCATATTCCGATGATTTCACCATTTTCAAGTATTCCAAAACTGACGGCAATCGGCAATTTTATTTTCCGGGTCTGTTACACCGATGATTTTCAGGGGGAAATGCTGGCAAAGTATGCTTTTAATGATCTCAAGGCTCGCCACTCCGTCATTTTTGTTGATCTCACCAGTGATTACAGTATGGAACTGGCGCGATATTTCAGAAAACAATTTCAGGCCCTTGGAGGCACTGTCGAGAGGGAGATTGAGTATAAGTCTAACCAGATTAACTATGACCTGCAAATTGCTCGGGCGGCAGCGGCAAGAGGCGATGTCATCGTCTTGACAGGGTATGACGAATCCGGCTTTATTGCTGCAAAACTACAGCAAGCCGGAATCAAGGCAAAATTGCTCGGAGGGGATGGCTGGGGCGAGGGTGATTTCTATTCCTTAGGTGGAAATCGATTACACTCAGCGTATTTTTTGACCCATTGGACCAAGGAGTCGGAAAATCCTTTCTCTCAGCGCTTTGTGGCGAAATATGGCAAGCGCGAAGGTCTCGCTGCCGGGACAGCATTGGGCTATGACGCTGTGAATGTCCTGGCAGAGGCTATCAGGCAGGCCGGCAGCAGCGACAGAGATGATATTCGCCAGGCCTTGGCGAAGGGCGTTTATAGCAAAGGGGTTACAGGCAGCATCATCTTTGATGCCCAAGGTGATCCGGTTAAGAATATCTTGGTCGTCGAGATCCGGGATGGTGTGCCATTCTATCTGAAAACTTTGTACCCGCATTGATGCCGGGGAGGGCTGTCGGATGAGAATACGCAGTCTGCCCTTTAAGATAAATACGGCAATTCTGGTTACAGCCACGGTCATTGCCCTGGTTTTCCTGGCGATCCTTTATCCTGTTGAAAAGAAAAGATATGCCAACGAAATTGATCGGATTTTTCTACTTCTCGATACGATTTACAAACAAAAGCTGAATGATCTCGCCAATGAAATATTTGCCAATCAACAACGTGCCCTGCAGGCGACACTGGCAGAAATCAAGGGTATCCGGGAAGAAATAATCAATGTCTGTCTATACAAAGAGGATGGCCAAAAATATCTCTGCTATGACAGCACAGGCGGCGCTACACTTGAACAGAAGGATTTCGCCGGGTTCGGTAAAGAACCCGTGTTCAAAAAGGGCACTGCTCATGGCCTTCCTCTGGGAACGTATATCAGCAGCATTGAGGTGATTGGTAATACTGTTGGCTATATCGCCATCTATTACAATCTGTCCGGGATAGAAAAAGAAGGTCGGAATCTGTTGTATGTCTTCTTTTTTCTGCTTCTTGCGACAACGCTCATTATGGCCCTGCTTCAGAACATGTTCCTGTTTCAGGCCATAATCAAACCGGTTTCTATTTTGCGCAAAGCCATGCGCAGGGTCGAGGAGGGACACCTTGGCGAGACTGTCAGGTTACCTTGGAGCGATGAGATTGGTGAAGTGGGCATGGCCTTTAACGATATGTCTCAGCAGTTGTTGAAAAATAAACAGGATATCCAAAAGGCCGAGAAAAAATATCGGGATATTTTCGAACAATCGATTGAAGGCATCTTTCAGAGTATGCCCGACCACAGCAAATTCATCACTGTCAATCCCTCGCTCGCGCATCTCCTGGGGTTCGAGACACCCCAAGAGATGCTTGTTTCAATTACCGACATCAAAAGCCAGCTTTTTCTCTCTCCTACGGATTGGGATCACTTTCAGCAGGATCTCGATACCGTCGGCCGGAATGTCGGGTTTGAAACTCAGCTCTCAAGGAAGAACGCCAATGCCATATGGGTATCCATTTCAGCCCGTCAGGTAATTGATGCTGACGGACTGCATGTGTACAATGAGGGTTCTATTGTAGATATCACCGAACGTCGGCAAAAAGAACAGGCAGAACGGGAAAAGGAGACAGCGGAGGCTGCAAATAAAGCAAAAAGCGAATTTCTGGCGAAAATGAGCCATGAAATCCGAACCCCCCTCAATGCCATTTTGGGGTTTGCCGAAATCCTTGAAGCAAGTCTGGAGGATCAGCAGAGAAAAAGCTACGCCCAGATAATTAAAACCGGTGGCAATAATCTGCTGCGACTGATCAACGACATCCTCGATCTCTCAAAAATTGAAGCCGGAAAGATGGAGATAATTCCCGTGGAGGTGGATATTCGCATGCTTGTTCAGCAGATGACCGAGGTTTTTTCGGTTATTGTGCAGCAAAAAGATATAGAAATGCGTACCCTGGTGGAGCCGAATGTGCCTCGTTGTCTGTTGCTGGATATTGTCAGGGTTCGACAGATTCTTTTTAATCTTATCGGCAATGCCGTGAAATTCACCATTCAAGGCCTTGTTGAGATCCGTATCTCGGCTACGGAATGTTCTTTTCCCGAAAAAGTTGATCTCTCGATGCGGATAATCGATACCGGTATCGGTATTGCACCTGAGGCAAGCAGGATAATCTTTGAATCATTCAACCAGCAACACAGCAGCAGTCGACCAATTGTCGAAGGAACTGGCCTGGGGCTGATCATTTCGAAGAATCTGGCAGAGGCCATGGGGGGAGAAATTTGTCTTAAGAGTCAACCCGGCCAGGGGAGCGTGTTTACAGTGCACATTCCCGGAGTAATGTCTGTGCCTGTGTCAGATGCAGGAAACAATGAGAATTATCTGGAAAACAGAATCCGGCATTTTTCATTCAGGCCTTCGACTGTTTTGATTGCGGATGACCTTGAGATCAACCGGAAATTACTCAAGGCGGCATTCGTTGACAGTCCGGTCCGGGTTATTGAGGCTCAGGATGGTCGTATGGCCGTCACGTTGGCAGCAGAACACACGCCGGAGATCATCCTCATGGATATCAGAATGCCCGGCATGAATGGTCATGAGGCATACCGGGAAATTCGAAAAAATCCCGCCTTGAGGGCAACATCGATTATTGCCCTGACGGCCTCTGGTATGAAAGAGGATATTGAACTGATACACCGTACCGGCTTTGATGATTATCTCATACGGCCTTTCAATATTATTGATTTGAAAGAAAAAATCTCAAAGTACCTTGATGGTGAGTTGAAGCCGGAGAAAGACCACGGGCGACTGAGTGGGAATGCAGCGATATTGCCAGGGCCTTCCTATCTCGACGATTGGCTCTGTCCTGCTGAATTAGCCGATCACTTGGCAGAAATAAAAACGAACCAGTGGCGAAAGATCCGGCGAAATCAGCGATTATCTGATATAAGAGCATTTTCAGAAAATATACAAAGAATCGGAATCGATAATGCGTTGGAGGTCTTGGCAGAATACGGACGGATTCTGACTGTCTTTGCCGATACCCTTGATATTGATAATATTCAAAAAACTCTCGATGATTTTCCGAAGGTTCTTGCTCATATCCAACGTTGATTGTCATGTCGATAGCATTTTCTAAGTGCGGGTGGGATACCATCTATGAAAGCAAACATCTTGATTGTTGATGATATAAGCAGAAATATCCAAGTACTTGCAAATATTCTGGAACGATCCGGCTATGCAGTGTCCTTTGCTTTATCCGGGCAGCAGGCTGTCGAAATTGTGCAAAATAATGGCTTCGATCTTATCTTACTGGACGTGATGATGCCGGTGTTGAACGGCTACGAAACCTGTTTGCGGATAAAGGAGATCCGGGGAAGGGAAAACATTCCAATTATCTTTCTTACCGCAAGAGGGGAGCAGGAGGATATCAACAAAGGATTCGAGGTAGGTGCCGTTGACTATCTCACTAAACCGTTCAATACGCCTGAGCTCCTGGCTAGGGTCGATACCCATGTGCAGCTGAAAAAAACACGCGATCTTCTTGAGGAGCGTAATTGTGAATTGACAGTTAAAAATGTAGAGTTAAGGGAGCTGAACAGCGAACTTCAGGCGATGCTGGAAAAAGTCGAGGTCCTGGAAGGAATTTTACCTATCTGTTCGTTCTGCAAGAAGATCCGCGATGATCAGGGATATTGGAGCCAGGTCGAAACCTATATTTCAGAACACTCGAAGGCGTTATTCAGTCATAGCCTCTGCCCGGAATGCGCCAGAAACCATTATCCCGACATCTTCGAGGAGTAGTTGCCTCCGTTTTTCGATGGCAACTACTCTGTATTCTTGATTGCCTCCGCAATTTTACTCTTCTTAATTTCATCACTTGAACATGTTTTTCAGTGTCATTGTTCAGATGACGAATTGGTACATAAACTTCATGAAAAAAACAGCAAAGAATCTGACGACAGAAAGGAATCAAAAGGAAGATGACCACCTTGTCGTCGATAGCGATATAGGATTATTGGAGTTTTTGCTTACTAAGTTGCCCGGTAAAAGTCGCAACACCATTAAGGCCGTCCTCAGAGACAGGCAGGTGTCGGTAGAGGGGCGTGTCGTCACCCAATTTGACCATTTTGTGAAGAAGGGTCAGGCTGTCAATGTGCGTTGGCAAAAAATCCCGTTAAATCAACTTTACCAGGGTATCCAGATAGTTTTTCAAGACCGGGATCTGATTGTTAATGATAAGCCAGCTGGATTACTGACTGTGG
>JAUYSF010000274.1 GCA_030696435.1 Desulfoprunum sp.
GTGGTGACTCGTCCATACATACCACCGGGAACCGCGCATCATAAGGTTGTTTATAGACATCTAGCACCTGCTCCATCTGAGCTACGAAGTTGGCGTTGTGGGGATGCTCGCGCCGAAAGTCGTTTAAAAAACGCTGAGCTGCCCGGCGTTCGCAGTCTTGCTTGGTCGTACCATCCTGCTTGATGATCATCTCCGGGCAGAGGGGAATCACCACTCGTTGGTCGGGATGGACAATGGCTGCGCCGAGCATCTGCTGGTAGTACACAATGCGGTCATTCTTCTTGCGCTTTTTCAGGCAATATGGAGAACTGACCTTTTCTGAAGAGTAGATGCCCGTGCCATCCAGGGCCAGCAGGTAATGATCGTCCAGCCAAACGAGTTTTTCCAGAGCCTTGCCACGCTGGGCGTGATGAAACAGGGTGAGGAATGGCTGACGCAGGTAGCCCGGGGAAACCTCATCCAAAGATATGCGCATTTGGCTGTCACAGGGGATACTGCCAATACCATAAACCCCACGCAGACTTTCCGGCTCGTCGCAACGTCGCTTGTCAAAAGCCAACAGTGATGGATCTTTGAGCGAAAACACGGCGAAACCGCTCATCAGGACGTCGACCAGAGGGATTTTGCTGTTGTTTGCCCGATGGTCGGCTACCATTTCAAAATCCTGGCGAATCGCCTTGAACATGGCGTCGGCGTTGAGATGTTTGCGCATGGTTATCTTGGTATCGGCGGTAAGATTTGCAAGTGCTTCAATCGAGTAGACTTTTTTTCGTGACTCCATGGCGATCTCCTATGTAAGATATTGATAATACATAGAAAAATCACAAAAAGCCTTCATCGGCCTTGTCAAGCGAAAAATACACCACGAAGTTAATTTATTTTACTGAAATAGTGTGATAATTTCGACAAAAAACTCCTGAGAATTGATGAAAAACATACAACTCTTATAGTATACAAATGACAACTATTTCAAGATGTTAAATCGTATTTTAACGTGACAAAGTAGAACTACTTGCTAACTTATATATTATATAAGTACATATATTAGCTTTATATAAACTTGCCCAGCCAGAGCAAAAACCTGAGCGGGAATTGTCCAAATTTATCAATTTGACTAATTTAATCATATTGGTTATTATTTTTTTACATGGAAAAGCGGAAGCCCCATTACAGCCTGGCCGAAATAAAAGCTTTTGTTGAAGTTCCAATAAATCGACCTTTCACGATAACAGCTTTGCGAGGAGGTCTTGAACTTGGATTGTCGGAACCAGAAATGCGCATCGTGGTGCTTTCTCTTTCCTACCGCGATTTTTACAAGTCAATGACACCTATGCTGATCATAGGGAATGGCAAGACGTGTATCATGGCATGACAGAAGACGGAGTAGCAGTTTATATCAAGATTACTGCCTATATGGATGGTCGCCCCCCGATTATCCAGTTCAAGGCAAAGTGAGGTAGAGCGATGAATTGTCCAAGTTGTGGTAACTCTGAAATGCTTTCCAAAATTCAGGATGAAACCCTCACCTGCGGCGGACAATCCTTAACATTACACTCGATGAAAGGAGTTTTTTGTTCTGCGTGCGGTGAAGGAATATGGAATGAAGAGAGTTATCGTCGTTATACGGAAGCGCAAACGGCTATTGTTCGAGCAGTGAAAGGCGACGTGGCCGCCGATATCCGACGTATCCGAAAGAGCTTAAAGCTCACTCAAACAGAGCTTTCCAAAGTTGTCGGTATAGGGAAAGTTGCATTTTCTCGCTATGAGCGAGGTGAAACGAAGCCACCAACTCCTTTGGTTAAGCTTTTAAAGCTGGTGGAAAGACATCCTGACCTCCTTGCAGAAATTCGTTAGAGGGGTCACTGCAAAAACGGATCGAAAAAGACGGTACCTTTATAATTTCGGGGGATGAGTAACAATAGCCACAATCGGAGTGAAACAGTGATCAAAAACCCCAATCACCCACAAAAAAATTCCACCATCAAGGTTGAGCCGATTCGGGATGTCCGGGATATCAGAGCCATCAAAAAGATGCTGGCCGATAATCCTCGCAACCTTTGTCTTTTTGTCCTGGGGATCAATACCAACCTGAGGGCCTCGAATCTCCTCAATCTCACCGCTGGACAGGTCCGACATTGCAATGCCGGTGATGAAATCACCTTGAAAGAAAAGAAGACCGGGAAACCTCGGCGGATCACCCTGAACAAGTCATCCATCGCTACCATTAAAGAACTGCTTGCCTCAACTCCCCTTCCTGACAACTCTCCACTTTTTTTCAGTCAACGGGGCGAGGTTTTGACTGTTCCCTCTGTAAACCGCCTGGTGAAGTCCTGGTGTCAGGCTATCAATTTGAAGGGCAACTACGGCAGTCACACTTTGCGTAAGACTTTTGGTTACCATCAGCGGATACAGTTGAACACTTCCATCCCGGAATTGATGGTTATGTTCAACCACTCAAACCAAAAGCAGACCTTGGATTATCTTTGTATCCAGCCTGACGAGATCCGGTCTGCCTACATGAAATTGGAGCTGTGATAAATGGCCCTGACACTGAGACTCACGGAAACCGAAAACGCATTGCTGGAAAAAATCGCTGTAGATCTGAACGAGAAAACCCAATCTGGGGCAAGCAAAATGATGATTGCATCTTGGATAGCAAGGAAAAGAGATCTTTCAAACCTCCAGGTTCATAACATGGAGTTTCAAGCTCGGTTGATCCAAATACCCTCTCCATTGCCATTATACGAAAGTAGCCGGAAAGAAAATGCCTGATTCACAGAAATACGAGATACCTTCAACACCGATCTCCTTCCGGCTTTCTCGGGCATCACTGGGATTCATATTCGCCACTGTTATTCTGGCTGCTCTGACTGGATTTTCCACCTACAAGAATATCCGTCGAGGACAGAATCTGATGGAACAATTTCTCCTGCAAAAAGGAGAAACCGTCATCCGCTCCATTGAGGCCGGACACAGAACCTCAATGATGCATCATATGAGCGAGGGTAACCCTCTGCATACCCTTATTATTGAAAACATACGGGAAAATGACATTGCTTTTATCCGTATCGTCAACGAAAAGAATAGCGTTATCGATGAGACCGCATCGTTATCTGTCTCCAAACTTTCTGCTCAGCAAATTGACCGCATAATCCGGACTGGAAGGCCGGTTACCGAATTGCATAGTGAGCTCCGGCTTTTCACAGTATCCGACCTGTTCCAACCCAAAAACCAAGGCCAGGACACAATGATGGCCGGCAGCTATCGGATGCCTTCGGCAGGAACACCGAACGATCAGGGTAAGCAGTTCATCTCTATTGGTCTTATCACAGATGAATTCGATACCGCCCGTAAGCAGGATATGCAGCACGCCCTTTTCATGGGCGGGATTCTGTTCCTGATTGGCAGTGTTGGTATATATTTCTTGTTTTTATACCAGGCGATCCGAGTCGCCAAATCAACACTTACCGACATGAAACTGTATACCGACAACGTCATTGAAAGTATACCAACAGGACTTATTACACTCGATGCTCAGAACCGGGTGGTCTCCTGTAACAGGAAGGCCGAGGAGATATTCCGGCGGACCAAGGAAGAAATCCAAGGCAAAACAATCACCGAAACCCTGCCGGGATGTTCCTTTAATTGCAGAGATATCTGCAACACCGATGTTGACCTGTCGGATGAGTTTATAACGGATGACGGCAGGCATATACCCATCAAAATCAGCGGTTCCTGCCTGACCAACAATGAAGGACGAGCTGTCGGTACGGTATTGATCATACGGGACATGAGCTCAATCCGGGAGATGGAGCAGCAGCTTGAACGCTCACGGCGGATGGTGGCGCTCGGTAAGATGGCAGCCGGCATCGCCCATGAAATACGGAACCCGCTGGGAACGTTGCGAGGGTTTGCCCATTATTTCGGCAGCCGACCAGAGGCAAACGAGGAAAGCAAAAGCTATGCAAACCTCATGATAAGTGAGGTTGACCGTCTCAACCGCAATGTTTCCGGCCTGCTGCAATTCGCCAGGCCACGTGAGCCGCAGTTTCTGCCGGTGGATCTGGATGAATTGCTAGCAAAAACCGCGGTCTTGATGGAAAGTGATTTTGCCAACCATGGCTTAAATTTTCACTGGCAGCGCAATACCGGCATAACCGTCTTCGCCGACCCGGATTTGCTCCTCCAGGTGTTGATGAATCTGATAAAAAACAGTATTCACGCAACACCGCCGGGAGGCCAGATTTCCCTGACAGGCTCTGAGAGTGAGCAGAATATCAGAATTTCAGTGTCCGATACCGGAAGTGGCATGAACGACCACGAACGTGAAAAAATGTTTGATCCGTTTTTTACCACCGGGAAGACAGGCACCGGGCTTGGCCTTGCCGTCAGTCATCAGATTATAGAGCAGCACCAAGGAGTTTTCGAGGTTGAGACTGCCTCGGGAAAAGGAACGACCGTTACGCTTGTTTTACCAAAAAGGAAGAGGAATGATGACGGGGAAAAGAAAACAGGAAACGATTCTGCTGGTCGATGATGATGTAGCCCATCGGACCATGCTCAAGGTAAACCTGTCGGGAGAGAGTTTTCACATTGAAGAGGTGACAGACGGCAATGAGGTTTTACCCTTCTTGAATCGCCATAAGGTCGATCTGATTCTTCTCGATATGAAAATGGCGGGAATGGACGGCCTGACCACCCTCTCCGTGCTTCTCCAGGCCGGATACACCCAACCGGTAATAGTTCTCACCGCTTTTTCTTCGGTCGAAACTGCCGTGGAGGCGATGAAAAAAGGAGCCTTTGATTACATCACCAAGCCGGTCGACATCGAAGAACTCAAGCTGCTCATCAGGCGTGCTTTGAGTTTTAGGTTTTTAAGTGAGGAAAATGTAGCACTGAAGAACAGACTTCATGAACAGTTTTCTTTTGGCAAGATCATCGGCAAAAGCGCTGCAATGCAGGAAATGTTCACCACGCTGTCGATGGTGGCACCCACCGATGCGACAGTCTTGATCACCGGCGAATCGGGTACCGGCAAAGAGCTTGTCGCCAACGCCCTACACCAGAACAGCCACCGTAGTGCTTTTCCATTTATTAAATTAAACTGCGCTGCGCTCAACGAGAATCTTCTCGAAAGTGAGCTGTTCGGCCATGAGTCCGGTGCCTTCACCGGTGCAACAGGTCGCCGGAAAGGCCGGTTTGAGCTGGCCCACAAAGGTACCCTGTTTCTTGATGAAATCGGAGATATGAGCCTGCCGACTCAGGCCAAAATACTCAGGGTCCTGCAGGAAGGTGAATTCGAACGACTGGGCGGCACGGAAACGATCAAGACGGATGTACGATTACTGGTCGCGACTCATAAAAATCTGCAGGCCATGATCGAAGAAGGCACATTCCGCCAGGACCTCTATTTCCGTTTGTCAGTCGTTCCCGTCATGCTTCCAGCTCTCAGGGAGAGAAGCATCGATATCCCAGAACTGGCCAACTCCTTTCTGCGACGATTTACCGAAAAAAATAGAAAAGATATCAAAGGAATCCATCCCGAGGCTCTGAATCTGCTCATGCAATATGACTGGCCGGGAAATATCCGTGAACTTGAAAACACCATGGAACGTGCAGTGATCCTGTGTCTCGGAGAACAGATTACGCCGCAGGATCTGCCGCCCCATCTCCTCTCTGAAACAGTCAGGGCTATGAAACAGATGCAAACCGACGATGGATATACATTACGCGATTTTGAACGCGAAATGATCCGGTCGACACTCGAAAAAACAGGAAATAACAAAAGCCTGTCTGCCAAGATGCTGGGGGTAGCCCGGCAAACACTCTTAAATAAAATCAAGGAGTACGGGCTGTGATTGTTGCCAGTTTGAAATAAGAGCTTTTAGAGGAGGATTCAAAGATGGCAAAGCAACGGAAAAACGAAAATCAGCTACAATCAATGAAGCGCTGGAGTTTCCTGCTCATTTTGGGAAGCCTTTTTCTGTTTATCCTGGCGTACTTTTTCTATCCTCGATAGCCAAAGGATATAGAACCAGATGACGGACACCCTACCCACAATATTTCAGTTTAATCGCAGCAAACTCAGCATGTTTTGTCAAAAAGACATCGGTGATGACCGGGTCAAAATGGCGGCCTCTTCCATCGCGTATCAAATCTACTGCATCTTGATGGCTCCAAGCTTTTTTGTAGACGCGATCAGAGGTCACAGCATCGTATACGTCACATACAGCAGTGATTCTTGCGGCGAGAGGAATCTCATCGCCACGAAGTCCAGCTGGATAACCGCTGCCATCCCATTTTTCATGATGATGCAAGGCAATAGCCTGGGCCAGTGACAGAAAACTCTGCCTGCCAAGCTGCTCTTTGAATCGCTTATCCGCATTTGCCAGCATTTCTCCGCCGATTACCGTGTGCTGCTTCATGGCTTCAAATTCTGCCTCTGTCAGTTTTCCCGGCTTGTTGAGAATTTCATCAGGGACAGCTATCTTGCCAATGTCGTGGAGAATTGCAGCATTGCTGACATCCTCGAGAGAGTTTTCATTTTTCTTCAAGTAGCTACTGTAGCATGAGTTCTTTTTCAGCTCAGTGGTCAAAAATTCAACAAACCTTCTGATCCGCTGCAGATGTTTGGCCGTTTCTCTATCACGATATTCAGCCAACGCTGCAAGAGCCTCAATAGAGACAGCTTGAGTGAGACGGATTTCCCGGCTTTTTTCCAGGGTAAAACGGTGATCTACGATAACCAGCAAACAGCCGAGAAACAACATGACAAATGATTCACTGAAAGTGTGCACGACGTCCCACGTCGAGGCAAATGGCACATGATGGTTTGAATAAAGTGCGGTAACAAATTCTCGCAGTATGGGGGCTAAAGCAAGAACGGCTAATATAAAGATATATCTCCTCCAAGATAAACGCATATTGCTCCATTTTATTTGAAGGTTTTTAAGACAAATCCTTTTACCTCTCGCTGCTGATTGTAGCACATTAATTGCCAATTGAACATTTGCGGCTTCAAGAAGTGCAGACGCGCGCCGTTCATAGTGTTTTGAACGACCTTTCCCCTTCTGTGTCGCTATGAAAAAAAGCCCCCATATCCAGCCTGTAAATAAATCGGACGAATTGAAGATATTTAAACTCGTTGCTCTGTCTAAAAAATGGGCAGCCAATAAAATCAGTGTGAGGGCACGAACCAGAACCCACGATATTAACCATACAATTCAACAACATATATCTTATATATAAGAAAAATCACTTTGGCACGCTTCATGCTCTATCTCTTAAACAAACACGAGGCATATAAATGAAGCCATCGACGGATTCAGCTATGCCTTAAAATAGCGCAACACTGCGCTGAAAAACAAATTTAGGAGACCATTGTGAAAAAGACTATTATCGCCGCTGTTCTGGCTGCCGGATTAACTGCTGCTGTTGCTTTTACTTCAGGCAGTACCTTTGCACAGACGGCTAATGACGGCAAGATGGCCAACCAGAACATGGGGCAAATGACAATGCCTGCAAATGATATGGGCAAGATGCCCATGAATGGTCAGGATATAAGCAAAATGCCCATGAATGATCGAATGGCTATGATGGAAAAGAAAATGGCCATGATGGGCGATATGATGAATTCCTGTGGGACGATGATGAAGCAACAGGGCATGAATATGAAATAATGATCTCCAGATCATTGAGAATCCGCCCCTGTTCTCTCCACTCTTCTTTCAGGGGCGGATTTTAGTTTGACCGATGTGTCAGGAATACCTTCCCACTGACCAAACAGGGGGGGCACACCTTGAGATTTTCTACAAGGAATGATAGCCTTTTCGATGGTGGCAGAAGAATCCGCAGCTTGCCGCCACACCGGTCGTAATCCGGCCAAATTTCTGCCAACGTATAGGAGACGAGAAATGAAATCACTTCTGAGCAATCGTCTTGTGCTGATCATCATGCTGACGACTCTCTTTTTTGCTACCGGGGTATACGCCAGTGAAGGTGATGGCGGCCTGGAAAAAGTAATCGATGGCATTACCGTCCACCTTTCTTTTATGGACAAGGATGCCCAGATAGGCACCAACACAGTGATGGTCGCCCTGATGGATGCCAGCCACAATCCGATTGAAGACGCCAAGGTAACTGTTGCAGCGGAAATGGCCGGAGATATGGCGGGTATGGCCGGAATGAAGCCCCCCGAATTGCTGCAGGCCGAACCCCAGAGCGGCCATGATAAAGGCCAGTATATGGCGATGATGAACCTTCCAGATGAAGGAAAGTGGAATATCACAGTGAAGATCGCAGCTGGCGGCAAAGAAAGCGTTACCGACTTTGCCATACAAGTAATAAACGCCGGTCCGAACTGGAATGTCATACTCGGATTCCTTGGCATAATTACCGCAATTATTGTTGCCGCCGCAATCAACAAGAAGAGAAAAGCCGCTCGTCGCTAGGCGGACAAGGAGATATCGAAATGCCTATTCCTACGGAACAACCTCCGCGCGACGAAGGCCCTCGCCAGCCGGCCCCCGAAACCAATCTGTTACACAACAAGATCTTTGCCGGATTCATTAAGAGCAGGTGGTATCCGCAGGTATTCCAATGGCCTGTGGCAATTATATTTGCCTTTATCGTCTATGAGCTGATGTTTGGCTCCACAAAAGCACATGATAATTTTGGCACAGCGATGACCTGGGTTTTGTGGTGGCCGTTAATC
>JAUYSF010000193.1 GCA_030696435.1 Desulfoprunum sp.
GACGCCCGAGCCGTGGTGAATGATTTTTCAGTAAGCCAAGAAGCTATAAAACAAGAGTTGATAAACTCGTAAAAAGCCGCCACGAAGATCATAGATGGCTAGATAAAAAGTTCGATATCCAAGGCGTAGTGTTTTTGGCAAGTTCTCGACTATACATAGAGTATGTCGAGAGCCTGCCAAAAACCTACAACGAAGGAGATCGGGCTTTTTACGACGCCATCAGTATTAAGTATCTCTGTTTCGGATTTTTTATCAAAGGGCCGGCAAAAGCCCGCCCCTATTTCCTTCCGGTCATCTCTTTAACAAATACCGATCGGTTTGGCCAGTGCTATGAGATCCTTGGCAGACCAAAAACAATGAGGGTCCGTTGGGCTCCGGTCAAAGGCAGTCTCTTTTCGACAACCATCTCCCGAACAACCGACAGGCGCTCCAGAAGTTCTGCAGCTGCGTCCAACTCCTCCTGCCATTTCGGCCCTTTCATACAGATTAACTGCAGTCCGGGGCGAAAGAAACGCTCGGTCATAAGGAGAAAACCGGCAATATCGCTGACCGCCCTGCTGGTGATGTGGGTGCAGGGACTTTCCGAGGGCAGGAGGCCTTCGTCCTCAATGCGGCCGACAACAATCTCAACATCTTTCAGCCCCAAGGTCCGAACAATATGACGGAGAAACGACACCCTTTTCTGCCGTGGCTCAACAAGAGTCAGGCGCAGCGAGGGGTCGGCAGCCTTGCACACCAGCCCCGGAAAGCCGGCACCTGTACCGATATCAAGAAGATGCGAGCCATCCGGCAGCAGGGACAACAGGGTCAATGAATCGAGAAAATGGTTCTCAAGGATCTGTTCATCCGGGGTGTTTTTGGCAATCAGGTTCATCTTACCGCCCCAGCGTTTCAGCTCGGTGTGATAGCGGCCAAGGGCCACGACACCCTCTTCACTCACCACAATACCCAGGGTCGCGAGCCCCTGTACAAGTCCCTTCTGAAATAATTCTGCCTCGCTCACCCCTTTCTACTCCTTCCTTGCCAGACGAACCTCTACCGAGGCGGCATGGGCTGTCAGACCTTCAAGGCGGGCCAGCATCTGGATATGCCCGGCATCATTGCGCAGGGCCGTTTCCGAATAACTGATGATCGAGCTCTTCTTCAGGAAGGTCTCAACCCCCAGGGCCGAAGCGAATCGCGCAGTACCCATGGTCGGCAGAACATGATTGGGGCCTGCGAGATAATCACCGGCCGCCTCCGGGGTGTGATCCCCCAGGAAGATGGCACCGGCATGGCGGATAAAGGGGACCTTTGACCAGGGATCAGCAATCATCAGCTCCAGGTGCTCGATGGCGATATCGTTGGCCAGCTCGATCGCCTCGTCGAGATCTGAAGCGATCAGAATAACCCCTCTGTGGGTCAGCGCCTTGCGGGCAATATCCTGGCGGGACAGCAAGATGAGCTGCCGTTCAAGCTCATCCGGGATCTGCCCGGCCAGCTCTGCATCGGTTGTCACCAGGATGGCCAGGGCCTGGGGATCGTGTTCGGCCTGGGCCAACATATCGGCGGCGATACTGGCGGCTCTCGCCCGTCCATCGGCCACGATCAAAACCTCGGAGGGCCCGGCGATCATATCGATACGGACCAGACCTGACACCTGGCGTTTGGCTTCGGCGACAAACTGGTTGCCCGGGCCGACAATGACATCGACCCGGGGTATGGTCTCGGTGCCGTAGGCCAGAGCGGCAATGGCCCATGCCGAGCCCGCCTTATAGATCTCAGTAATGCCGATTTTCTGGGCCGCCACGAGAAGATGGGGGCTCACCTCGCCCCGGCTGTCCGGAGGGGTTATCATGACCCGCCGGGCGACACCGGCAATCCCCGCCGGGATGCCGTTCATCAAGACGGAGGATACCAGAGGGGTGGATCCACCCTGGCCACCCGGCACATACAGCCCGGCAGAATCGACAGGGCGAACCAAACGGCCAACGATGGCCCCGTCTTCTCGTGTCTGTAGCCAGCTGTCCTCCATCTCCCGTTCATGAAAGCCTTGGATACGCTCGATGGCCTTACTCAGTGTCGCGAGAAAGGCCTGATCCACCTTGTCGTAGGCCGCAAGCAGCTCCGCCGCCGTGACCTGGAGCTGATCGACTGTCATCTTCGGGGCATCAAAACGACGGCAGTACTCCAGGACTGCTGCGTCTTTGTCTTCTTTGACCCGCCTGAGAATCTCCTCAACAGAGACCCGGCAGGTATCATCCGCCGCCTGAAAGCGCTGCAGCAAACCGGCAATCTGCAGTCGTCCTTCCGGGCTTGTGGTGGTGACTGGCGTAATAGGCATATTTTTTCTTGTGAGCTATGGGTTCGAGCGGGAAAACAGGCCCGCCGTATAACAGTTTGATCTTCTTTGAGATACCTGCCGACAGGCCTAACAGTATTTTTTTACGATCGGCTCTACGACAGTTCCTCTTGGGCCTGAGAGATCCAAGCCAGGGACACCAGTATATTCAACTTCAGGACAAGTGTAAAAAGAATTCACTGTCGGGATCTCGGTTCTACTGCTAAAAGCCCCGACTTCTTTTCACGGCCGTGCCCTGTAAGCCCACTTTATTTCCCTAAGAGAAATGCTTAGGGTTGTTGCAAATCCTGTCTTTTATCTTTCATGTTCGAGAAAAAGACAATATAGTAAAGGACTTGAGAGACGACTCGACCAACCGGCCAGACGAGAGTACTCTGACAGGAAATACCAGCGCACATCTGGACTACAGGGAGGAAGTGGAGCAGTTATGGAATTCGAACCGAAATGGATCGCCTGGGAGATCACCCGCCGCTGCAACCTGAAATGCGTGCACTGTCGGTCTTCTTCCGTGCTTGAGGCCGGCGATCATCCGGATTTTTCTCTCGATACGGCAAAAACCATCCTTGACGACATCGCCTCCTACGCCAGCCCGGTCGTCGTCCTCTCCGGCGGCGAGCCCCTGTTGCGTCCCGATGTCTTCGATATAGCCAAATACGGCGCCGGCAAGGGTCTGCGCATGTGCATGGCCACCAACGGCACCCTGGTAAACGATGAGATTTGCCAGAACATCAAGGAGGCCGGCATCAGAATGGTCTCACTCAGCCTTGACGGGGCCAGGGCCGAAACCCATGACAACTTCCGCAACCAGATCGGGGCCTTTGCCGGCACCATGAATGCTATCCGCCTCTTCAAAGAGCACGGCATCCCCTTTCTCATCAACTCTTCCTTTACTGTGCGCAACAGGGAAGAGATTCCGGATATCTACCGGCTGGTCAAGGAACTCGGGGCCGCGGCTTGGTACATGTTTATGATCGTGCCGACCGGTCGGGGCGAGGATATTATGGCAGAACTGATCCCGGAAAAACTCTACGACGAGATCCTCGAATGGCACTATCAGGTGGAGAAAGAAGAGACGGAGATGCTCATGCGGCCGACCTGCGCCCCGCATTATTACCGGATCGTCCGCCAGAAAGCCAAGGAAGAGGGCAATTCCTTCAAACGGCGCAACCTGCAGTTCTCCACCGGCGGTTCGAAGGGTTGTCTGGCAGGTCAGCTGATCTGCCTGATCGATGTGGACGGCGAGGTCCAGCCCTGTAGCTATTTTCCCAAATCGGCGGGCAATATCCTCGCCACCTCCTTCAAAGATATCTGGGAAAAATCGGAACTGTTTCTGCAGCTCAGGGATTTCAAAGGATACAAAGACAACTGCGGAAAATGCGAATATCTCAATGTCTGCGGCGGTTGCCGGGCCAGGTCCTATGCTATGACCGGTGATTTCCTGGCTCAGGAACCCTTCTGTAGCTACAAACCGTTGAAGATGCAGGACTGAGGCGAGAACAACAGGCGAGAAACCGGCACCGACCAGGCAGACAGCCATGCTGGTAAAACTTGAATAGAAAGGCGGAAGAGGCGAATATGAACGATACATTTCTCAGGGCATGTCGAGGAGAAGAGACACGCTATACCCCCATCTGGATGATGCGCCAGGCCGGCCGTTATCTGCCGGAATACCAGAAGGTCCGGGGTAATGTCTCCTTTCTTGAACTCTGCAAATCACCCGAGCTCTGTGTGGAAGTCACCCTGCAACCGGTCGACCTCCTGAGCATGGATGCCGCCATCCTCTTCTCCGATATCCTCATCCCCATTGAGGCGATGGGAGCCAGACTGGAATTCCATGAAGGCCATGGCCCGGTCTTTCCGGATACGATACGGAGCCAGGAGGCGCTTGACCGCCTCATCATCCCTGATCCGGAGGTGGCTACAGCCTTTGTCATGGAGACCATCCGTCTGCTGCGCAATGAGCTGAAGGTGCCGCTCATCGGCTTCGCCGGCGCTCCCTTTACCTGTGCCACCTATCTCATCGAAGGCGGTTCATCGAAGGTATTCTGGGAAACCAAGAAGATGATGTACACCCAACCGACCCTCTTCCATAAGCTCATGGACAAGATCACCCAGGCCACTATCCCCTATCTGCTGGCCCAAGCCAGGGCTGGGGCCCAGGCCCTGCAGATCTTCGACAGCTGGGCAGGCATTCTCGCCCCCTGCGACTTCGAGCACTTCGCCCTGCCCTATGTCCAGCGCATCATCTATAAACTGCAGGATGAGACCGACGTGCCGATCATCTATTTCGCCAACAACGGCGCGACGCTGCTTGACCTCTCGGTCTCATCGGGGGCCGATGTCATCGGCCTCGACTGGCGCATCAATATCGGTGAGGCCATACGACGGGTTGGCCAGAAGGCGGTCCAGGGCAATCTTGACCCCTTCGCCCTCCTTCTCCCAAAAGATGAACTGCGGCAGAGAATCAAAGGGCTTCTGGATGGGGCCGAGGGTGCCTTTGGTCATATCTTCAACCTCGGTCACGGCATCCACCAATTCACCCCGCCGGAACAGGCCCGTTTTGCGGTCGATGCCGTACACGAGCTGAGCAGTCGATGACCCGTTCAATCCCTGAATCTGCCGGATACGATCAGCCCATGACAACTCGTGTGCCCACCATAACGCAATGCCTGGCCTACATGGACGCTTTCGCCATGCTGGACAACATCCGTCTGCATTCATTCATGGTGGCCCATGCGGCAACGGCCCTGCTTGCCGGATTAGCAAGGGCGGAGAAAACCAAGGCCCCTCTGCCCGCCAGCGATCTTGTCGTGGCCGGGGCCTTGCTCCATGATATCGCCAAGACCCAGTGCCTGCATGGTGCCTGTAAACATGCCCTGGTCGGACAGGAAATCTGCCGCGATCTGGGCTTCCCGGAAATCGGCGAGATCGTCCGTGAGCACGTCATCCTCTCCGATTATGCCCCCGAGCGCTATAGGCAGGGCATCTTCAACGCCAAAGAGCTGGTCTATTACGCCGACAAGCGAGTGCGCCACGATATGATCGTCTCACTCGACAGTCGTCTGGAATACATCCTCGGGCGCTACGGTAACAACGACCCGATGATAGAGTCCTTCATCATCACGAATTTCAAAATCTGCCAGGAGTTTGAGCATCTGCTCTTCTCCTTCCTTGACTTCCCGCCTTCCAATCTTGCTCAGATCACCACGGCAAGATCCTTCAGCCTGCCTCTCTCAGAGTAATTCCATTTCCAACAGCTTCCTTGTATCAATCAGCAATCAGAGAGTAAACTTCTGGAGGAAGACGCAGCCAGTCCGGACGATTGAATTGATAGCCAATCCAGAGAGATCCCCGTGCAAGAGCCTTATCAGAAAGAACGTCCCTAGCAGCAGGAACGGTCCGACGAGCCGCACATACCTCAATACTGGCCGCCATAAAGGGGTGTCCGGCAGAATGACCGAGAGGATCGCCGCACCGGGCAACGGCGGGATGATGAGCAGTCCATAGACGGCCATCATCATATTCACCACAAGCAGACCGCCGAAGACCTTGTCCTCCCAGCCGAAGCTACCGAGCATCCAAACAAGACTCGCGGCAATATTAGCCATGAGGAAATTGCCGAGCGGGCCGGCCAACCGGCACAGCAGGAAATAGAGTCGAGGATGTCTAAAACTTGCCCTCTCAACCACCACCTCTTTCGCCCAGCCAAAACCTGCCAGAAAAAAACAGAGCGTCCCGAGCAGGTCAAGATGCAGAAAAGCATTGAAATGATGGCGTTTACCAGGATCAGTCCGGTTATCACCGAGAAAAGTTGCGACAAAGGCTTGGCTTTCGGCGCTGACGGTTATCGCCACGAGGATCGAGACGCAGAGGATGGCAATTTCTTCGACTGTTGATCGGCCGAAGTCCAAGAGCAGGGGGACAGACATATTCAGAGTGGGTGACATGATTCACTGGAGAGACGCGACAAACGGTTTATAAAAAAATAGCGGAGGCCGCACGAGAGGCCTCCGCTATCGACACAAGGCGAGATGCCTGTGGCAGATTAACCAACCATCTTCTTGATTTCCTCAACTATCTCGGGGTTAGCAAGGGTCATGACATTACCGACATCGCCGTGGTTGGAGATGGCCCCAAGGACCCGCCGCATGATCTTGCCGGAGCGGGTTTTGGGCATATCCGGCACGATCCAGATCTTACGACATTTGGCAATCTTGCCGATCTGGTAGGTAATGGCATCATCGATCTTTTTGATAATCTCGTCCGAGGCCTTGAAACCAGGTTTCAGGGCGACATAGAGATCCGGCTCCTTGCCCTTAACTTCATGGGCGACCGGTACAACCGCGGCCTCGGCGACCTCAAGCACGGTCAAGGCTGCTGACTCGATCTCTTTGGTGCCGAGACGATGCCCGGAAACATTGATAACATCATCGATCCGACCGAGGACCCGGAAATAGCCATCCGCCGCCTCGACTGCGGCATCACCAGTCAGATATGGCCAATCCCGCCAATCCTTGCTGTTCGGATTCTTGTTGTATCGAGCGAAATAGGTTTTGACAAATCGATCGCGATCGCCCCAGATGGTCATAAAACAACCAGGCCATGGGTTCTGGATACAGATATTTCCCGCCTTGCCTGAACCGTGCGGTAAGACTTCACCGTCCTCATCAAAGATTATCGGATGAATGCCGGGGACACCGGGGCCGGCACTGCCCGGTTTCATCGCCTGGATACCCGGCACGGTGCTGCAGAGGAAGCCGCCCGTCTCGGTCTGCCAGTAGGTATCGACGATGACCGCCTTGCCCTTGCCGACTTCCTTCTCGTACCATTTCCAAACCGCAGGCTCGATAGGCTCGCCGACCGTGGTCATGTGCTTGAAGTTGTAGTTGTACTTGGCCGGCTCATCCGGTCCGACCTTTCTCAGGGCGCGGATGGCCGTGGGGGCAGTATGGAAGATGTTGATATCAAGATCCTGGGCCATACGCCAACAACGTCCGGCGTCGGGGTAGGTCGGCACGCCCTCGTAGATGACCGACGAGGCGCACAAGGCCAGCGGGCCGTAGACAATAAAGGAATGGCCGGTGATCCAGCCGATATCAGCCATACACCAGTAAACATCCTCGGGATGGATATCCTGGATATACTTGGACATCGCCGTGACATAGGCAAGATAGCCGCCAGTGCTGTGCTGGCAGCCCTTGGGCTTGCCTGTCGTGCCACTGGTATACATGAGGAAAAGCGGGTCTTCCGACAGCATCTCCTCCGGCTCGACCCGTACCCCATAGTACTTCTTTAATTCGGTGTTGACGATGACATCCCGACCCTCCACAAAGGCTGCCTCGGTTGAGTTCTTGCCAGGATAGCGCTGCCAAATCAAAAGCTTATCAATCGCCTGACCGCCTTCTTTGGCGATCTGACAGGCCTCGTCATCCACGGACTTGTGATTGAGCAACTTGCCGCCACGGTAATAGGCATCCATGGTGATCAGAACCCGACTGTTGGAATCGATAATCCTGTCGGCACAGGCGCTGGCCGAGAAGCCGCCGAAGACCACGGAATGGATGATACCCAGACGGGCACAGGCCAGCATGGTGATCGGCAGCTCGGCCGACATCGGCATGTGCACAGTTACCCGGTCGCCACGCTTGAGCCCGGCGGTATCCCGGAGAAGGGCCGCGAATTCATTGACCCGGACATAAAGTTCCTGATAGGTGATGTGCTGCACCCTCTCCTCTTCAAGCTCGGAGACAAAATGGATGGCGGTCTTATTCTTGTTGTCTTTCAGATGGCGGTCTATACAGTTATAGCTGGCGTTCAGCTTTCCGCCTTTGAACCATTTGAAACAGGGCGCATCGCTGGTGTCAAGAACCTGATCCCAGTACTTATACCAGGTGAGCAACTCTGCAAATTCCGTATAATAGTCAGGAAATTTATCGAGACTGAATCGTTTAAATATATCATCATCCGTCAGATTGGCCTGGCCGATGAATTTCGGTGATGGCGGATAATATCCTTCTTCCTGCCAGTGAACTGCGATCTGTGCTTCCGATGTTTCGATAACTTCTGGTCTTTCTTCAGTCATATACGCACTCCTTTTAAGAATTACGTGGACATGAGATTAAGGTCGGAACGACTGGTCCGGCCTCTGGCTTCCGTCAAACTTGTGCCTCATTATGGTACATTGGCCGTTTTGTCATTTTGGCAAGGATTACGGCTATGACCAGCAGGGCCCCTGAAATATAAAATGCATTGTCAAGACTACCGGTAAGATCTTTGATGGTGCCGCCCAGTCTGGCCATGAAAAAGCCCAGGCCCCAGCCGATAAAAATCAGGCCGTAGTTCATACCCAGATTTTTCGGGCCGTAGAAATCAGCGGCAAATGACGGCATAAGCGAAAGTCCGCCACCGTACTGCCAGTACGCGATGCCGACAGCGAGAAACAGCAGGGGAATACTCGCAGACCCGATGATATACGGCAGGGAGAAAAGGCACAGGGCTGAAATTCCGCAGTTCAGGCAGTAGGCATTGAGCCGACCGATTTTATCGGAATAGAAACCGGTACCCACACGACCCGAGGCATTGACCAGTCCACCGTAAGAAACAAGCAGCCAGGCATTGGCGGCAAAGAAAGGGATTTTGGCACCTGTCTTGGCAAGCAGTCCTGCGGCATTGGCAATGATCAAAAGGCCTGATTGCGTCGTAAAGATGAACATCAGGACAAGGGCATAAAACTGCCAGGTTTTAACGATTTCAGAAGGTTCCCAGTTGGTAATCGTGGCACCCTTTGTCGCCACATTGCCGGAACTGAGAGTCGGTGCAACATAACCTGCCGGCGGAATCTTGAGCATTTGGCCGGCGACCACAACTACGACAGCAAAGAGTATCCCCAGAATGACAAAGCTCTGGGTAATGCCAAATGAGCCGATCAGGTATTTTGCCAGGGGGCCGATATAGAGTGCCGCCCCGCCGTATCCACCAACCACTATGCCGGCTATAAGACCGCGGCGATGGGGACCGAACCATTTAAGGGCAGCCGGGGTCGGTGCTGCATAACCGATACCCATGCCGATACCACCGAAAATACCGAAGCCGATGATCAAACCGGTATAGCTTTGCATCATGCCGGCGATGATACAGCCGACGGCCAGAAACAGACCACCCAAGGTGGCACCGAATTTCGGGCTGATTTTATCCTGAATCTTTCCTCCGGGGATCATGAGAAGTGCGAAGATAATAACGCAGAGCGAAAACGGTGTGGCCGCCTCGGCATTGTTCAGATAGACCCAGCCGACGTTTTTACCTGTCATCGGATCTCCGGCCATTGTGACGATATCTCCCTCTCTCAGCACATCCCCTTTGGCTTTGACATCAGCCATCAGGGTATATCCTTCTTTAGGATTGGTCCCGAGTTTAACCTTCAACTTATCGGCACGTTGAACTTCTGCCTTTGCTTTTACAATTATATTACCGGCCAGCGTTTTATCTGCATCTGTTGCCTTGGCAGCCGCAATTATTGCTGTTTCGGTCACAATATCTCCGGGGGCCAGCGTTTTCTCACTGACCAGCGCAGACGACCACATGCTCCAGGCATAAAGGATACCCAGACAGAGATTGATTGCCATTCCAGCAAAAACCGTCACCCACGCCTGCGTAGGTTCTTTATGAGTCTGTTGCCCCATTTCCCACTCCTTTTTTCAAGAAATTTCAGATTTGAAATTAATCAAACGGGTTAAATCTCCAGTGGTTTTTTAGTGTTCCACCTCCTTATGTCCGAGTTTACCGTTTCCCTAACGCCCCAACTCCTTCAGAAAAAACCATTCAAAATTCTTATTTTCCTGAAATTATGTAATTTTTTTAAACTTCTCGATGAACACACCACTCCGATCACCTGAAAACTGATTTTAGGCCATGAAAATGTATTCTTTACAACTGGGCTTGAAATTTCTATTTGCCGGGACGAATTCTCAGACAATTGCAATTTCTGAGAATTATCCTCTTTTCGTTCGGAAGACTACGGGATCATGAAACACACAACGCACGTTTTTTCTGACAACTCACATAAAAACTCTCCACACTCGGAGAACCAAAATTTCTTGGCCATGCTACTGAAAATACAGTTGAGGTGCATTTATCAATTTTAGGAATGAAGTGTATATATCAATTTTAGGAATAATCTTTATTAAGCATTTAGATAAACCATTATTCGATTATTTTTTATTCGTCAACATTTTTATTGCAGTCCTCCATGAGAAAAATATCCCGATAATTCATGGGAATGAATCCTACTCAGCCTGATCGCTCTACCTCATTCACATATAGTCCCCAGACTGACTCTCAAGATTGGCAAGCTGACGGATTCGTGCCCATTTCGCCCAACAACATTTTTTGAGAATAATCTCCTCTTTCATCTTTACGGGATGGAGCAGAAGTGCTACTGTGTGATACATAGTACCACTGCGTGACACTTTCCATCTTGCGAGAAATGGAGAGGAGAATCGATCGGCAACCTAGTTCCGAAGATAACGCGACACACCATCTCCCGACAATGAATTGCAGCACGACGATACACCCTTGCTGCTGGGCAAATCTCAACAAAGAGAAAGAAGATGAATGAAGCTTTGATTCTGGAAAAACTCGACCGTCTTGCAAACGATATTCAAACGCTGAGAACTGAGGTCCTGCAGGGGATGCAGCAGGATGCACAACCTCTCCAGCAGAACGCCGTTGCACTTGCCAACAGGCCGGCAATTGTGCCGACAGGCCACGACAGCAACGCGGAACTCCTTGGCCTGGTCAAAGAACTGCATACCCGTATCAATGGTCTCGACAATGTCCTGGGCGGTATAAAAGTCGGCGTGGAGTTTGTAGAAGATCTTGACCCGGTCCTCAAACAAGCACTGCCAAAACTTATTGATTTTTTTCACGAAATCGATGGCCAGTTCAGCGTTGAATCTCTGGAAGTTCTCTTCCGCCGGACCCTCACCAACCTCGACAGTCTGAACGAAGGCCTGAATCTTTTGAAGCTAGGCGTGGAGCTGAGAGATGACATGATACCCGTCGCCCAGCTTGCCTACCCGAAGGTCCTCAAATTTCTCAACTCCCTGCATGAGGGCGAATTTCAGGCCGAACAAATTGGCACTCTGCTGCATACCGTCCTGATCAATCTCCACACCTTGAGTGACCTCCTGAACATGCTCAAACCCATGACAGAGCTGATCAAGGAACTGCAGGTCGTCGTACGTGAAACGGATGTCATTTCCAACCTCAATCAATGGCTTGACGGCCTGCAGAACAGCAGCGGTATCGTCAAACTGGCAGGGACCGCGGCAGCAGTTATCAGACGCATAGACTGCAATGAGACCCAAGTGGAAGAAATCTGCAAGGCAATATCCGGTATCGATCTCACCAGGATCGAACCGGTCAGCCCTTTAGGCATGTTCAAACTCATAAGAGACCCGAAGATTCAGGAAGTAATGGGGGCCTTTGTCATGATTATGCAAACCTTTGGTAGCTGTCTGCACAGCTATCAAAAAGAAAAGAAACAACAGAACGGATCAGTCGTCAATTAAACCATCAACCAATGGTTGAACAGGTTGTAACGTTCCACCACCTGCTCAAAACCTGACAGAAAGGGAGGCAACAGACGTCATGAAAAAACTCGTCATACTCGGTGCTGGCTGTGGAGGCACCATGATGGCCAACAAATTAAGGAGAGATCTGGACGATGATTGGAGCATTACCCTGATCGACAAGGATAATGTCCACCATTATCAACCAGGTTGGCTCTTTGTGCCATTTGATATCAATAAGCCACAGGATATCAGGAGAAGCAGGAGAGAATTTATCAAACCAGGGATAGAGTTTGTCATCTCTAAACTAACCAACGTAGATTGGGACAAGCAGGAAGTAAGTACTGAGACTGAGGGCAAGTTCAAGTACGATATCCTCATCATGTCCACCGGTTGTGATATCAGGCCGGAGGAGGTTGAAGGTCTGCAGGAAGGCTGGGGCAAGGATATTCATGGCTTCTATCGTGTTGACGACTCTCAGGAACTGGGTAAGGCCCTGAAAAAGTTCAAGGGTGGAAAACTGGTCATAAATATCGCTGAGATGCCGATCAAATGTCCGGTAGCTCCCCTCGAATTTGCCTTTCTGGCCGACTGGTATTTCCACAGCCGGAAAATGCGCGACCAAGTGGAGATAGAGTTCGTCACCCCGCTGGCGGGCGCCTTCACTAAACCCGTTGCTACACAAGTCCTGACCTCGGCCTGCGAAGATAAAAATATCAAAATAACCCCCAATTTTTCCATAGGTTCGGTCGACCATGTGAAAAAAGTGATTTCGGCCTATGACGGCACAGAAGTCAATTATGACATGCTGGTTTCCATTCCGCCCAACTTTGGGGCACAGGTGATGATTGACTCGGGTATCAGCGACCCGATGGGCTATATTCCCGTCGACAAGCATACCCTGCAACCCAAGGATCGCGACAATGTCTGGGTCCTCGGAGACGGTACCAACGTCCCCACCTCCAAGGCCGGGGCTGTTGCCCATTTCCAAGGTGATATCATCCATGAAAATATCATGGCCTATGTCAACGGAGGTGAACAGCACGCCCGCTCGGACGGGCACGCGGTCTGATTCATCGAATCAGGCTTCGGGAAAGCCTACATCATCGACTTTAACTACGACACTGAACCTTTTACCGGTAAATACCCCTTCCCCGCCATTGGCCCACTCAGCCTGCTGAAGGATACTGAGGTCAACCACATGGCCAAACTGATGTTCAAATGGGCTTACTTCAACCTCCTGCTGGCAGGAACATGGCTTGGCCCTCCCGCCCTGATGCTTGAAGGAAAGCTAATAACCAAAAGACGCTGATTGGAGATACAGTCAAAACATCTTTTTTTGCAGATTACCGTCGGAATCAGTTCTGGTTCCGACGGTTTTTTTTTAAGACTCAATCGACATCCCAGGTTTCCAACAAGCCACGGCTCCTGCAAATCCCCCCTCACAACCTGGAAGCACACCTCCTTATCGGCACAACTGCAGCGAATTTCAACAAAATAAACGCAGCCTCGCCATTGACCATAGGCCGCAAATCATGGTACAGGTCATTTGTGAATACATAACAACGCTGGCCCTCTGAGGCTCTGCCACAGAGGCGATTACAGCAATACTTCCGAGAGAAATTTATGAGTGCAGTTGAAGAAATCGGCCAACTTGTCGAGACAGTGCTGGAAGCCTATGCCCGAGGAGATGAGGACGTGGTAGAGGACAACAGTAACGCCATCCTCGTCAACTATCTGGAGGCCATGCGTGATATCCATTTTGAAGAATCGCACGTTGAATGGCTCAACGAAATCATCGAGGCCGTGGACGGAGAAACTCCGCAACAGCTTATTGCTGTGCTCGAACGGGAAGAAGACCCGGATTACGTCTTTCTCGGTTCTCAGGTCGCGGTATTGATCGCCGGTTATAGACATCTTGACAATCTGGTCACCATCGCTCAAGCCGTCGGCATCAAGGCCCTTTTGCAGAACGACTAACGAACAACAACAGGGAGAACACACAGCCAATGACTTTGCAGGACAAGATCCAAGCTGAACTGAAGGTCGCCATCAAGGCCCAAGACGCCGCCAGAAAGGGGGCCGTACGTATCCTCATCGGTGAATTCCAACGTCAGCCAGAGAAGACACTGACCGACGAGCAGGTCATCGCCATCATCAAAAAACTGATCAAATCAGAAAAGGAACTCCTGGCAGCGGCCAAGGAAGAGACCTCCGACTACCTCACGATCATGGAGGGGTATCTGCCTCGTCAAGCCAGTCGGGAGGAGATCAAGACCTGGATTGCCGGCAATATCGATTTTTCGGCCTTCGGTAGTCGTATGCAGGCCATGAGACCGATAATGGCCCACTTCGGCAGCACAACCGATGGCAACACCGTCAAGGAAATCCTGCAGAATATCGACTGAGCCTCCGACCTGTCAGATTGTTCGGATACTTCGAATGGCACAGAAGGTACCTGGATGGCACAGAGGGCGAAAAAACACAGCTTTATCGATTCACCCAAGTTGCCCTTTCCACAACCGCATCGATTGTACATTCTAACACCAGGACTGCACAAACATGAAACCAGGCAAACTCCTCACATACAGTGCCACACTGGCCGTAATTGTCGCCATAGCGCTTTTTGTCTATCTGGTGAACGCCTCAAAGGCCCTGTCCTACCTGTCACATGACCCCAAGGCCTGTATCAACTGTCATGTGATGAACACCCAGTACGCCACCTGGCAGCACAGTTCGCACGCCCAGCGGGCCACCTGCATAGAATGTCACCTACCAACCGACAGTTTTTTCAAAAAATATCTGGCAAAGGCCCGGGACGGTTGGAACCACTCCACCGCCTTCACCTTTAACACCTTCAAACAACGGATCCAGATAAGCAAGAATGGCGCCGACAGGGTCGAAGCCAACTGCATTTCCTGTCATGCCAAGGTGGTGGCCCAGATCACTGAAAACAGAGCCAGGTATCATGATTTCCACAACCTCCAGCAAAAAGATGAGGTCCGCTGCTGGGATTGCCATCGTGAGGTGCCCCATGGCATGGTGAGAGGTTTGACAGCAACGCCATACAATCTTGGTGTGAGAGAACTCAAATAAAAGGGAGGAGCTGGTGAATAGGTCAAAAATATTACTTGGTTGTTCTTTGGTAGCAATTGCCTCGATGGCAATGCTGGTAAACTCAATCAGCGGTAAAGAAGAAGAGAGAGTGGCGATCAATACCAGCCCGGTCGTTAAGGAAAAAGGTGTGGAGGCGAAAAATGAGGCGTGGGCCAAATATTATCCCCGCCAATACGACTCATGGAAGCAGACCAGCAAGAGCGACAAGATCGATGATCTGTTAAAGAAGAAACCACAGCTTGCCATATTATGGGCGGGCTATGGCTTTTCCAAGGATTATAATGCCCCGCGCGGCCATTTCTACGCCCTGCAGGACAATATTAACACCCTGCGTACCGGCGCCCCGGTCAGCCCGATAACCGGCCCATCGCCTACAGCCTGCTGGAGCTGCAAATCCCCCGATGTACCACGGCTTATCGAAGAGGTCGGCGAGAAGGAATATTTCACCGGCAAGTGGGCAAAATACGGCAGTCAGGTAGTCAATCCCATCGGTTGTGCCGACTGCCATGACAGCAAAACCGGTAATCTCGTCATCACTCGACCATGGTTAAAAAGAGGTCTGGAGGCGACCGGAGTCAAACTGGACAAGATCACCCATCAGGACATGCGTTCATACGTTTGCGCCCAGTGTCACGCTGAATATTACTTCAAGAAGACCGAGGAAACCGATGATAAGGGCAATAAGAAGGTCATCAACACGGTCACTTTTCCCTGGGCCAACGGCTTCAAGGGCGAGAGTATTGAAGAGTATTATGATGATCTCGGTTTTTCAGATTGGCCCCACAGCATCAGTAAAACCCCGATGCTGAAGGCCCAACATCCGGACTACGAATTGTTCACAACCGGTATCCACGCACGAAGAGGTGTGGCCTGCGCCGACTGCCATATGCCCTATAAACAGGAAGGGGCGGTCAAATATTCCGACCATCATATCACCAGCCCGCTTGACAACATTGCCAACACCTGTCTGAACTGTCATCAGGAGACCGAGGCCGAATTCAAGGCGGTGGTCAAGGCCAAACTCGAGCGCAAAGAACAGTTGATGGAAATCGCCATGAACAGTCTGGCCAAGGCCCACCTTGAGGCCGGCAAGGCCTGGGAAGTCGGCGCGACGGAAGAGGAAATGAAGGATATCCTGCAGGACATCAGGCACGGCCAATGGCGCTGGGATTATGCCATAGCCAGCCATGGCAGTTTCTATCATGCCCCGGAAGAGACTCTCAGGCTCCTTGCCGTAGCCAATGAAAAGGCCCAGGAGGCCCGGGTCAAACTGGCGGCAGTCCTGGCCAAACACGGGGTGATCGGTTACGTTGTGCCTGATTTCTCGACGAAGGAAAAAGCCCAGATACTCGCCGGCGTCGATCTGCAAAAAGATATTGGTGAAAAACTCAAATTCAAGGAAACCCTGTTACAGGAATGGAACAAGGAGGCCGTCGAAAAAGGCCGTTTGAACATGGATTCGCGCAAAGGTATGAGCGACCATTCATCCTATTCCACGAAGTAATCCTTCCCCTACGATCCGGCAGGCTGACTTCATGGACAGCCTGCCGGATCGCCTGAATGCCTCCTGCCGTCATCCTGCCAAATTCTCAGCCGCGATTCAGGCCATATTCCAAATCACATCTGCGTACCTGCCTTGACCAAAGCACCGGCCTGCCGCCACTGCGTGCTCAAGGCATCGATGGCCTTACCACTTTCGGTAGCCAGGCCATCAGAGAAGAGAGTCACCTTATAGCCCCGATTCAAGGCTCCCATGGTCGTGGCATTGACGCAATAGGCCGCATCGAGTCCGACAAGAATAAGCTGATCCACTTGGTTTTCCCGGAGGTAGCTATCAAGCGCGGGATTGGCGAAGGCGTCGGCCCGATTCTTCGTAAAAGTCGTGGTCCCAAGGATTTTCTCAAGCCGCTGATCCATCTCCGTCCCAGGTGAACCAGGGGCGTTGATGCCGCCAACCAGAACAGCAACAAGGGGATTATCAATGATGTTCTGGATAAAAACTACCTTGACACCTTTTTCTTTAGCCTGGGCGATTAGAGCATTTGAGGCTGCCACGATCCGGTCGCCATCCCGATACCGTTTCTTGGCCTGGGGGCCTGTATAATCTTCCTGAATATCAATGACCAGAAGCGCCGGTCGGGGATCTTGATAGGCCCCAATCTTCGGTCCGGTGGTGGGCTGCATGCTCTGATAGATCACGGCAAAAACCGCAATGAGCGCCACGAAGATCAGGCCGACTGTCCAGAGCAGAATCTTTTTCCATCGTTTCATAGCTGTTCTTTCCTTTTCAAGGTTCTGATATATCTCTTTGCAAGAGAGTTTCTGCCAAACCAGAAAAAAATTCAGCTATTTGTCCACCTCACGCCTGTTTATCCGAGAATAACGGCCGGGTGTCATACCAACGGTCTTCTGAAAGACCCGGGAAAAATGGCTCTGATCAAAAAAGCCGGTTTCCAGAGCGACATCGGCAATCTCGCCGCCCTGCAGCAAGAGTTCTTTTGCCTTGCGCACCCGGAAATGGCTCAGATATTCATGGGCGGATATCCCCATGATCCGCACAAAGGTTCGTTGAAAATAGTAGGGGCTGAGATGGGCCACCCCGGCGAGTTGCTCCAGAGACAGCTCCTTTGAAAAGTTACGGCCTATGAAATCGCAGACCCTACTGATTGCCGGACCGTGTTCGCCCGTACCGTGACTCTCCGCCTGTTGCCCTGCGCACTTTTCCATAACGGTCCGCAGGAAGAATCCCAGGCTCTCCTGCTTTTCCAGGTCAGAGACCGGCAATTCAATCAAGGCCAGACAGGCATGAAAGAGTGCAGACAGATCAGCATCCACATAGCGAACATACTGGAAAGAAGGCGATTCTGCTCTTGCCGGATCACGGGCCGCAACCATCCCCATGGTCCCGGTCTCCACACTGAAGATCCAATAGGCATGGCCGGTAGCATGCTGTGAGCGGCAGACATGTACCTGACCGGGGTTGAGCAGAAAGAACTCACCGGGGGAGACCGCAATCGTCTCCCCGGATACATTGATGATCCGTTGCCCTGCCTGAACCAGGCCAATAATAAAGGTATGGTGAATATGGCGGCTGAAGCTGCCGGTGACATGGCTACCGCGGACGATCTCAATGCCGGGGGCAAACGGCAGTCTACGGCAGATAACCTCGGGATGCTGTTTTTTAGCCGGCATGGCAATCCCTCTGATTTTTTTGCTAGGAGTCTGTCGGATTATAGAAATTTTTTCTCAGATCAAGGCATTTTCGAAAATAACGCAGAGATGGGGAAAAAGGGCATAATCCGACAGGCTCCTAGAGCAGGGCCGGAAAAAAAGTGGCCAGCATGGTCAACCCCTCTTCACCCGCTTCAACACTGTGGGCAACACCTTGTGGTATGACAGCCATCTTGCCCGGATGGTAGGCAAACACCTCTTCCTGAAGCCGGCAGCTGCCCTGCCCTGCCAGCACCTCATGCAGTTCCCATTGTCCGGCATGATTATGGTCGGCCAGAGCGCAATGCGGAGCAATCTGCACCAGGTGGGCGCTGAAACGCCGGTCGGTATCCACTCCCCGGATGAGATGCTTGAGGCGCACGCCAAAAAAAGCGGGGTGGTCCGTCCAGTCGATACCCGCCATCTCTTCCACCCGCTGCAGATAATGCACTACTCCCTTTTCCATTGCAACTGCTGAACCATCGTTCTTCATCAATATTCTCCTTTTCCGGGCGGAATTGCCCTTATTATGCACGGAGAATAACCGAGGACGGGATGGCAGTATTGTATGATCTTGCTTTTAAACTGTTCTGGAGAATTTGCTTTCCTTTTTAGTGTTGTAGTAGAGTTAAAAGAAAACTTTAACCGCCTGAGAAACTTTCATCACAAAGATGGTCACCGGATGCCGGTGCTGGTTCACAGCAGCGTACTCAAGGGTCCGTACAGTAATGATATATGGGGGCTTTGATGATAAAACTGGTTTTTTCCGATCTGATCGATGTGGCGAAGGCCCAGGAACTGATGGATGGTTACTATGCCGTAACCAAGATCCCCACAGGAATAATCGATGGTGATGGGAAGGTATGGACTGCGACCGGCTGGCTTGACATATGCACGAAATTCCACCGGGTAAACCCTGTGACTGCGGCTAGGTGTAAGGAAAGCGATACCTATATCAAGCATCATCTGGACACAGGTAGTCTGTATGTCAGCTACAGATGCGCCCATGGGCTGACCGACGTGGCCAGCCCGATTGTCGTTGACGGTCAACTTGTGGCACAGGTAATGACCGGCCAGCTCTTCCTTCAGGAACCCGATATCGAATTCTTCCGCTGCCAGGCCAAGGAGTTTGGCTTTGACGAGGATGCGTATCTCAAGGCATTGGCGGAAGTTCCCGTCATAACCGAGGAAGAACTCGATGCGATAATGAAGTTTCTGGCGCAGCTCGCTCAGTTTCTCGCTGATATGGGCTATAAACGGCTGAAAGAGATGGAGGCGCAGGAAGAAGTCATCCGTCTCAACAGGGAGCTGGAAAGCCGAGTAATCGAGCGAACAGCTGAGCTTCAGGCCGCCAACAGTGATCTCACCAGGACCCTTGCCAGCCTGCAAGAGACCCAGGCCCATCTCATCCAAACAGAGAAGCTGGCAGCCCTGGGAGACTTAGTAGCTGGAGTTGCCCATGAGATCAACACGCCAACCGGCGTGGCGGTAACCGCCTCTTCACACCTGGAGCGAAAGACAAGGGAGTTCGGTGAGATGTTTCGCAACGGCGCCGCAAAAAAGCAGGATCTGGAAAAATTCCTGACCCTTTGCAGCGAAGCCGCCGGGATAATACTCCTGAACCTGCACCGGGCCGCCGAACTAATCGCCAGTTTCAAGAGAGTGGCAGTCGACCAGTCGAGCGAGGAGAGGCGCGTTTTCAAGGTAAGGGAATATCTCGGCGAGATACTTCTGAGTCTCAGGCCCAAGCTGAAACAGGCCGGATTCACCATTGAGCTCAATTGCGACGATATATTGGAGATGGACAGTTACCCCGGTGCCTTCTCCCAGATCATCACGAATATGCTCTTGAATACCGTCATACACGCCTTCGAAGGGAAAGAGATGGCTGGTCGTGTCGTCATCGAAGTGAAGAAAGAGGGAGAGTGGTTTGTCCTCAGGTTTTCCGATGACGGCAAGGGGATTGCTCCGCAGTATCTGAATAAAATTTTCGAACCCTTTTTTACGACGAGGAGGGGCCAGGGAGGGACAGGCCTTGGTCTCTATATTGTCTTCAACCTTGTCACGCAGAAGCTGAATGGTACGGTCACGTGTGAAAGCGAGACGGACAGGGGCGCGGTCTTTACAATCAGATTACCCGATGAACATAGAAGGATGGACGGATGAACAAGTCCGAGATTATTGACGACGAATTACTCTTTTGTGATGAGGAATCGGGTGCCGATGAAGGGATTGCTGTCTCCATGAAACCATGGAAAGTGATGATAGTTGATGATGAAGAGTCCGTTCATGCTGTAACACGAATGGTGTTTGACGATTTTGTATTTGAAGGGAAGAGAATTGAGTTCATCAGTGCATACTCTGCTGCAAAGGCCAAGCTCATGCTCGATGCTCATCCCGACACAGCAATAGTTCTGTTGGACGTGGTGATGGAGCAAGACGATTCCGGACTCCTTCTGACACGCCATATCCGCGAGGTGATGGGAAACCGGTTCGTTCGCATTGTTCTTCGGACGGGCCAACCGGGGATGGCACCACAGGAGAAGGTGATTATCGATTACGATATCAACGATTATATTGAAAAGACTGATCTGACATCTCAGAAATTCCATACCACTATAATCTCCTCGCTCCGCAGCTACCGAGATATCATGGAATCGGTAGAGCTCTCAAGGCAATTGCAAGAGGAGATAGCTGAGCGCACGCAGGCGGAAGAGAAGTTGCGTAAGAGCGAAGATCGGATGCGCTTGTTCTTTGAGCGTCAACTTGTAGGCATGGCCATCACTTCGCCAGAAAAAGGCTGGCTGCAAGTGAATGATCGGTTGTGCGGTATGCTGGGCTACTCACGTGAGGAACTCGCTCATCTGTCTTGGGCCGAACTGACCTACCCGGAGGATTTAGAACTCGATATTGCTCAATTCGATCAACTGCTCGCAGGCGACATCGACGACTACACCATAGAGAAACGCTTCGTCCGCAAAGACGGTGAGTTGCTCCACACCAATCTCGCCGTGGCTTGTGTCCGGCATCCAGACGGTACGACGGACTACGTTTTGGCGCTTCTGGAAGATCTCACTGATCGAAAACGGGCAGAAAAAGAGAGGGAGAAGTTACAGGCGCAGTTAATCCAGGCCCAGAAAATGGAGTCCGTGGGCCAATTGGCAGGTGGTGTGGCCCACGACTTCAATAACATGCTCGGGGTGATCCTTGGCTATGCTGAAATAGCCCAGAGCCAATTGGATCCAGCTCATCCGCTCTTTAACAACCTCGAAGAAATCCGCAAGGCAGCCATCCGCTCAGCCGACATTACCCGACAACTGCTGACCTTTGCGCGCAAACAAAACGTCGAACCCAAAGTGCTCGACCTGAATGAGACCGTGGAAGGGATGCTCAAAATGTTGCGGCGACTCATCGGTGAGGACATCAATCTCGCCTGGTTACCAGGAACGGGCCTGTGGCAAATCAAAATGGACCCGTCGCAGATCGACCAGATCCTGGCCAACCTCTGCATCAATGCCCGGCACGCTATCGCAGGTGTCGGTAAAATTACCGTAGAGACGGGTAACAGCACCCTTGAAGAGGAATACTGCGCCAGTCACGCGGGCTTTGTGTCCGGGGAGTATGTGCGGATATCTGTGAGCGACAACGGCTGTGGCATGGACAAGGAAACACTTTCCCATATCTTTGAACCGTTCTTCACCACCAAGAGTACAGGCCAAGGAACCGGCCTCGGTCTGGCCACGGTGTACGGTGCCGTTAAGCAGAATAACGGCTTCATCTATGCCTACAGTGAACCAGGCCAAGGGACGACTTTCACAATCTACCTGCCCCGATATATGGGTAGGACTGGACAGGTTTGGCCAGAGAGTGCGGCTGCATCCACTGTGGGTGGCCATGAGACCATCCTGCTGGTGGAGGATGAGCCGACGATCCTGGAAATCACCAAAATGATGCTCCAGGGTCTGGGCTACACCGTGTTGACAGCAAGCATTCCAAGCGAAGCCATCCGCCTTGCTAGTGAGCCTGGTGGCAAGTTCGATCTGCTCCTGACCGATGTGGTCATGCCCGAGATGAACGGTCGTGATCTGGCACAACGGCTTCTGATAAGCCAGCCGGGGATGAAATGCCTATTCATGTCAGGCTACACAGCAAATATCATCGCCAACCAAGGCGTACTGGATGAAAGTGTGTCGTTCATCCAGAAACCCTTCTCGGTGAAAGAACTGGCCGCCAAAGTTCGTCAGGCTTTGACGAGTGAAATACTAACCATAATAAAAACAATGGGCTAAAGCAGCATCTCTCTGCTCTTAGAGTTGTACTTCAGCGCACAAATCGGGGTAATCGCCTTATCTTGACTTTTTGTTGATGAGGATGGATGAGCCGGGTGTTCTTTTAGCGGACTTTTTGACATCAGTGGCGATCGATGCCAGTTGTGCATAGGAGTTGATCGGAGTCAGTAGCGTGTTGAGAATGCCGAAGGAAAGAGAGATTGACGGCATTCACACTCTGCCGGGATATCCACCTGCAACTGGCCCGAGGCGAGTTGCTGCAAAATGTCGGACAGAGAGTTCATGGGTTGGCTTCACCCACCTCGGCAAGCGCCAGAAAGCGGCAGGTTCGGTGACCGGTGCACCAACAGTCAATCTCCTTGACAATGAAACGTGTGCCGGTGAACGATTCCAGCAGCGCTGCAATGAAGCCTTCATCGTAGCTGCAGATCGTCTGGCATCAGCGGCAAGCGTAGCGAGTCCGCTGCATGCCGGGGTTAGGTGGCGGCGTGGAATGAGGCCGGGACGTATGCCCTACCAGCGGACCATCGGGAGGGGCCGGAGCGGTGTGCGGAGGAACTGCCGACCAGTGAATGCGAGGAGACGGGCATGAAAGTGGGCGTTCGGAAGCGCTGCACGGACGGACTCAACGAACTGACGTGTGAGGCCGAAGCGAATGAGGCCAAGGGACACGTCGACAAGGTCGGCGCGACGAAACGCCTCGACGGAGAGCGAGAAGGGGCCGCGATAGGGCCGAAGCTTGTGGTGCTGCTGGATGATGAGGTCGACCTCTTGCCAGAGAGGAACCAGACCATGCGCCGTCAGATAGTCGTGGGCGAGGACCGAGGACGGGGCAAGGTAGTCGAAGGTGCGCGCGGTCCAGATACCGAGGTCGTGGAAAGCGGCGGCGATGAGAACCGGCTGCTCCGAAGCGCGGAGCTCGGGCGCTATGGCGAAGAGGAAGTGGAGAACACGATTGACGTGATTCCGATAACCCGGAAGGTCCGAACCCAGCGCCTCCTTGTGGGAGGCCAGGATGTC
>JAUYSF010000340.1 GCA_030696435.1 Desulfoprunum sp.
AGGGTCAAAAGGAATCTCCCCGGCAATTGAGGAAGAGTGGTGAAGGGAAAAAATCTGAGGCGATTCCGAGATACTAGTGCCATTTTTAATGGTTTCGCAAAAAGTCCCAAAACAAGCTTTTCCTTAAAATCAAACTCTGTAATTTCAATTACTTACATATATTTTTCAGGATTTCTGACTTTTTGCGAGATTGTCAACGCTTGATTTGGAGTAACTATTCAGCTGCATAAAATCGCTATCGAAATCGGGATCGAAATCGAATCGAGTTCGCAAAAATCATAGCAGTTTCAGGGAAAGTGCGACTGCGACCTCAGAATTCACTGCACCGGAAGACTCAATCCGATTTCGATAGCGATTTCGATCCCGATGAATTCAATGTCAACGAACTAAATAGTTAACGTTTGATTTGGAAATGGAATACCTCATACAAGGGAGAAAACTGGCGGATTCACCTCCCTTTTTGTCTGAACCTCTCCTGAAGTTTGTCCATATAGATGTAGAAAACCGGGGTGACATAGAGGGTCAGGGATTGAGAAAAGAGCAGGCCGCCGACCACGGCCAGGCCCAGTGGCTGGCGTGATTCGCCCCCGGCGCCCAGGCCGAGTGCGATCGGCAGGCCGGCCATCAGGGCGGCCATGGTGGTCATCATTATCGGTCGGAAGCGGATGATACAGGCCTCAAAAATGGCCTCCTCGGCATTCTTGCCCTCTTTTTCACGAGCGGAGATGGCAAAGTCGATCATCATGATGCCGTTTTTCTTCACCAGGCCGATGAGCATGATGATGCCGACAAAGGCATAGATCGAGAGCTCGGTCTTGAACAGGAGCAGGGTCAGTACCGCCCCGAAACCGGCAAACGGCAGGGCGGTGAGGATGGTGAGGGGATGGATGAAGCTCTCGTAGAGGATGCCCAGCACAATATAGATAACGATGATCGACAGGGCCAGCAGCCAGCCCATCGAGGCCTGCGAGGCCTGAAATTGTTTGGCGCTGCCCTGGAAGGTTGATTGGATGCCTCCCGGCAATGAGCTGGTCAACCCATCCAGGGCATCGAGTGCCTCCCCGAGCGAGACCCCTGGCTTGACATTAAACGACAGGGTCACCGAGGGCAGTTGACCGGAGTGGTTGATTGACAGGGGGCCGATGCCTTGGCGCAGCCTGACAACGGAGGTCAGGGGCACCAGTCCGCCCTGGCTCGAGCGGAGATGGAGTTTGCCAAGAGATTCGGCATCAGCCTTATACTGCGGCTGCACCTCCATGAGGACACTATACTGGTCATTGGGAGCGTAGATCGTCGAGACTGATCGACCGCCGTAGAAGTTATAGAGCGTCCTTTCGATCTGCCGCGGTGAGATGCCAAGCATCAAAGCCCGGCCACGGTCGATTTCAATCTGCATTTCCGAGTTCTTGAGCTGCAGATCACTGGAAACATCGGTCAGGCCCGGGAGCTGCCGCATCTGCCGCTCCAGATTGCTTGCCGCTCCGTAGAGCTGTACGGTATCAGAAGCCTGCAGGGTCAGCTGGTAGAGACTGCGGGCCCGTCGGCCGCCGATATTGATGGGCGGCGGATTGACCAGCATGGCCCGGATGCCGGGCACGGCGTTGAGTTTGGGGCGCAGGCTGTCTATCACCCCATCGGCGCTCAGCTTTCTCTGGGCCCGCGGTTTGAGGGTGATCATCATCGTGCCGCTCGTATCGACGTTCATCATGAAACGCTCGACATTAGCGTCCTGACGGACAATTTCCGCCAGCTGCGTCATATGCTCAACCAGTGAACTCCAGGAGATATCCTGGGCCGTTTCCGTTGAGACACTGATAAAGTCACGGTCTTCCGAGGGGATGAAGCCTTTGGGCACGACCTTGAAGAGATAGACCGTGACGATCAGCACCACCAGAGAAAGCATAAGGGTAAGGAATTTGAAGTGCAGGACGACCCGCAGGCTGCGCTCGTAGAGGCTGAGAAACCACTGGTATGCCGATTCGGTGGCCTGAAAGAGGCGGCCGTGATGGACGAGATGCTGCTCGCGGAGAAAGCGGCTGCCGAGCATCGGGGTCAGGGTAAGGCTGATCAGGCAGCTGACCAGGACCGAGACGCCGATGGTCACGGAAAACTCGCGGAACAACCGGCCGAGAATACCACCGAGAAAGAGCAGTGGAATAAAGATGGCGGCAAGCGACAGGGTCATCGAGATGATGGTGAAGCCGACCTCGCGCGCCCCGTCGAGTGCGGCCTGCATGCGGCTCTTGCCCATCTCCAGGTGCCTGACGATGTTTTCCAGCATGACGATGGAGTCGTCGACCACAAAACCGACCGACAGGGTCAGGGCCATCATCGAGATGGTATCGATGCTGTAATTCAGCAGGTACATGACGGCGAAGGTGCCGAAGACCGACATCGGCAGGGACAGGCTGGGAATAATGGTAGCCGAGAGATTGCGGATGAAAAGAAAGATCACCAGCACGACCAGGATCAGGGTCAGAAGAAGGGTGAACTGGACATCGTCGACCGAGGCCTTGATTGATTTGCTGGCATCGCGCATGAGGGTCATCTTCACCGCCTCCGGCAAGCTTTCCTGGAAGGCCGGGAACAGGGCTTTTACCCGTTTCGCCACCTCAAGGGTGTTGCTGCCGGGCTGTTTCTGGATGGCCAGAAAAATCGCGTGAGACGTGTCTTTGGCGGTGTACATCCAGGCGCCATCTTCATCGTTTTCGATCCCGTCGATGACCGTGGCGACTTGGGACAGCTGTACCGGCCGACCGGCGCGCATGGCGACGATGACCTTGCCATAGTCTGCGGCGGTCGAGATCTGGCCGTCGGCCTTCAGTGTCACGGAACGGTGAGGCCCGCTGAGCTTGCCCATCGGGATATTGACGTTTTGGGCATTGATGGCCTCGGCCACCTGTTCGCTATCGAGGTCGAAGGCCTGCAGGAGGTTTGGATCGAGCTGTACGCGCACGGCATATTTCTTGGTGCCCCGAATCTGGACCTGGGCCACGCCATTCAGCATCGACAGCCGCTCGCTCATGGTCTGGGCATACTGATCGAGGACCGATACCGGTACCGATGGGCTGGTCAGGGCGATAAACATGATCGGCATGTCGGCCGGGTTGATCTTGCGAAAGGACGGCGGCGACGACATGTCATCGGGCAGATGGGGAAGGGCGCGGGCGATGGCGGACTGGATGTCCTGGGCGGCGGCATCGATGCTGCGATCAAGAGAAAACTGCACGGTGATCTGGGCCCGGCCGGTCGAGCTGACCGAGCTCATCGAGTCGATACCGGCAATCGATGAGAATTCCTTCTCAAGAATGGTGGCCACTGTCGAGGCCATGGTGTCGGGGCTGGCACCGGGCAGGGAGGCGCTGACCATGATCGTCGGGAAATCGACGTTGGGCAGATCGGCCACCGGCAGAAGACGATAGCCGGTGAGACCGGCGAGCAGGATGCTGAGCATCACCAGCACGGTCATGACCGGTCTTTTGATACAGAGATCCGAGATGCCGCCGCTCATGAGCCGCCTCGTTTGCGGCCTTTGGCCTTTTGGTCTGCAGGCTGGTTGGCGGTACGGTCCTCAATCTTGCCGCCGTCAACGAGTTGCAGGTGACCATCCGTCACCACCCGTTCGCCGGGCTTCAACCCTTCTTCAATGACCGTTTCGCTGCCGCTTTTGGTGCCGGGGACGACTTGGCGGTATTCGACGGTCGAATCCTGGCGCACGACGTAGACGTGGGCCCCGTCCTGGCCTGTCTGCACGGCCTGGCTGGGTATAACCATGGCGGCTTCTCTGGTGGTGAGCCTCAGAGATATGGCCACGAGCCGGCCGGGCCAGAGTGCTCCGCCGGTATTGGTAAAATCGGCTTTGAGCCGGATGGTGCCGGTGGCCGGGTCGATGCTGTTATCGACAAAAGAGAGGGTCCCGCTGGCTGTTCCGCCATCCTTGCCCGGAAGTTTGACCTGTATCTCAAGGGCTTTTTTTGCCTGATATTGCTGAACTTCTGTCAGTTCTTTACCGGGAATATCGAAGGCGACGGTGATGGGTGAGATCCGGTTGATGGTGACGAGCGGGGTGTCGGCATTGGCCTTGATCAGGTTACCGGCATCGGCCTGGATCTCACCGGCCCGGCCAGTGAACGGCGCACTCAGCGAGCAGAATTGCAGGTCAAGGCGGGCGCTGTCAAGGGCCGCCTCATCGGCCTGGACGGTGGCGGCAAGGCTTGTAACCTTGGTTGCCGCCTGATCGGCCTGTTCTTGGGAGACATAGCCATTCTTGGCGGCCGGGAGGTAGCGGTCGAGATCTTTTTTGGCGTTTGCCAGTTCAGCCCGGTCTTTGGCCAGCAGGGCCTCTTTGGCCTTGAGCTGAGCGACATACGGCCGCTGGTCGATGCTGAAAAGAAGATCGCCTTTCTGCACCTCCTGCCCTTCGGTAAAATGAACAGTGTCAAGCGTACCGTTGATCCGCGACCTGATCCCGACAGTCGCCGAGGCCTCGACCCGGCCGGTGGCCTCAATGATGACCGGGACATCCTTGCTGCGGCAGAGGGCGGTCGTCACCGCTACCGCAGCGTTCTTGCCTGATCCGCCCTTCTGGCCTTTTCCCGGCGGATCACTCGAACAACCGGCAAGGGCGAGAGCCACGGCCAAAAGCAGGAATGCGGTGAGCCTGAAAAGGTTGTTGCCTGGCAGGGTAACAGGCACAGATGAAGGGCTGGAAAGCTGCTCTGGTGCTGAATATATCATTGCTTTGTATTGAGTTGCTGGGTTTTTTGAGGGGCCTGGCTGTCGGCAGGGCCTGCAGAAGTTGCCTGTTCGGCAATCTGCCAGCCTCCGCCCAAGGCCTTGTACAGGGCTATTGTATAGAGGGCGAGCTGCTGTTCACTGCCGATGAGTTGATCCTCGGCCTGATACTGGCTGCGCTGGCTAGTAAGGACATCGGTCAGGCCAGTGAGCCCGCTCTTGTAGAGCCCTTCGCTCAGCGTCACGGCCTGCCTGCCCGTTTTCACCGCTTCGGCTAAACTGCTGCGGGTTTCCTGCTCACGCGAAAACAGCACGAGGGTGTTTTCCGTCTCGACGAGGGCGGTGAGGACTGTCTGCTCATAGCCTGCCAACATCTCCTCGCGCTGTGCCTCAGTGATTTCAACGGCCGCCTGCAGTTTTCCCCGGTTGAAGAGGGGCAGACTGAGAGAAGGTCCGAGCGACCAGAAACGGCTGCCGGAGCTGACCAGATCGGCGAGATTACTGCTCTGCAGGCCGACCAGGGCCGCCAGGGAAAAACGGGGGAACAGATCGGCGGTGGCAACACCGATTTCAGCAGTTGCTGCGGCAAGCCGGCGCTCGGCCCGGCGGATATCCGGGCGGCGGCGCAGAAGATCAGAGGACAGCCCTGTCGGCAGAGTCAGCGGAAACGCAGGAGAGATTGCCGGTTGTGCCAGTCGCGGAGCAAGACCGGCCGGTTGCAGGTTGAGGAGCAGGGCGAGTTGACTCGTGCTCTGGGAAATTTTCTTGTCGAGAGCGGGAATCTGGGCGGCCAGCAGAGATTTCTGGGTTTGGGCCTGGGCCACCTCTAGCCGGGAACCCAGGCCGAGCCGGAACCTGCCCTGGACGGTGGCAAGCGTCATGTCCTGGGTTCTCAGATTGTCTTTGGCTGTGGCAAGCCGTCTCTGGCTACCGCGCAGTTCGAAGTAGTTGCGGGCGACCTCGGCCTCCAGAGTGATGAGGACATCACGGCGGTTTTCTTCCGAGGCTACGAGCGTGGCGGTAGCGGCCTCGACCGACCGCCGCTGTCCGCCGAAAAGGTCGATCTCCCAGTCGGCATCGAATCCGGCCTGAAAAAGATCCTGATTGCCACCGGTTGAGCCGGAATTCTCGCTGCGCCGGGAATGGCTATAGGCTGCCGCCGCGGCAAGAGACGGGCTCGATGAGGCAGTGGTTATTCGGTACCTCGCCCGGGCCGCCTTGATCCGGCTCCCGGCGATACGCAGATCCTGATTGGCCGTGATCGCCCTGGTAATCAGCTCAGTCAGCAGAGGATCATTGAAAAGTCCCCACCAGCGGCGAGTATCTTCAACCGGTGTAGGCGCATTCTGCTCCTGTTCGGTGCTCCAGCGGGCGGGCAGATCAGGCCTGGGCGGTTGATAGTCCGGTCCGACCGGGGCGCAGCCGACAAGGAGCAGAGTCAGTGGCCAGACAAGGAGGGTGATGAGAGGGAATTTTGATTTTTTCATGGGAACAATCACTGCTGAAGATGATCAACTTCGTATGAATACCGATATCTACCACAAATCCAATATTTTTTCCGTATCTGGTTGAGCAGTGGCTCAGATTTTATTGTCGCAAAGAATATTTGATTCTGGCAAGCGGGGAGATTCTATTGTATTTTTTTTCAAAAAAGGAATGTCCATACATCAAGCAAAGAGAAAAACCCATGGCGAAGAAAAACAGAAAGCATACGCCGCATGCCCAGGCTCAGGCCCTTACCAGTCTCTCCGCTGAACAACTGAAGAGACAGGGGGAGCAGTATCTGGCGCAGCAGAAATATCAGGATGCCCTCCTCTCTCTCAAAGAACTGATCAAAAGAGATGACAATGACGAGCACCTTGCATTGCTGGCCCGGGCCTACATCGGCAGAATCAAAGCGCTTGCCGACAAGGCCATGATCAAAGAGGCGCTGGCGCTGGTCGATACCCTGGAGCTGCGTTGCCGGGGAGTGGCTGTTGCAGAGCTGCGTATGTCACTCTGTCTCAAGGCTGGAGACTATGTCGAAGCAGCTCGCTTGTATACTCTCTGCCACACAGAACTGGATCGGGATGGGCAGTATGCCGCAGAATCTCTGTTCGGGGCCTTGCTTCTGGCCGGTGTCGGCTTGCAGACCACGGATCTTCCGGAGCAGTCACTTGTGGTCAGACACTTCGCCGCGGCGCAGAAGGCGATGCAGCATTACTGTGCCGGTGAGGATGAAGAAGTGCACGAGGCCCTGAAAAAGCTCCCTTTTCGCTCTCCCTACCGGGATCTTCGCAGCCTGCTGTTGGGATTACTGGCTCTGCCAGACGATTCCACCAAGGCCCGGACAATATTGGCCAAAATCGATTCCTCATCACCGTATTACCGGCTGGTGCAGAGGAATCTTGCGGTTCTGGAGACAGCGAAGGACTTTCTTGAAAAACTGCCTGCCATCTCTCAGGATGGCGCGGCATTTTTAAGTGAGATATATGGCCTCAATGTTCGACAGCTGCAAATGCTTGTGGAATTGTCCCAGATACCTGCCGATCCGGCACAGCTTTTTAGCCTTCTCCAAAAACACCGGAGCTGTTTTACAACTGCAGTCTATACTGCCCTGATCTTGCGGATGCTGCCCTTCTGCGGCATACACATCATGAAGCGGACCCTTCGGCAAATAAAATTCCCGGAAACAACCCGGGCGCGCGTTTGTGGCCTGGCCTCGGAAAAAGACGGGGCGCTCTATGATTCGGTCTTTTTCTGGGATGCCTACCTGGAGGCAATCCAGTGTGCCGGTACCGGCACCTCTCTTGAGATTGCCCTGGTGCTCCGTTATCAGGCGGAGTTGATGATTAGGGAAGACTACTCCTTTGTCTCGGAAGATATTTTGCAGAAATACCGGCAAAGCCTGCAGCACGACCCCGGTGATGCAGCTACCTGGCTCAAGGCGGCGGCCTTTGCCCGGACATCTCTTGGTGATCGGCAGCACGATGATGTCATTAACGAGGCATTGACCCATATACCGGGGAATATTGATATCCTTGTTGCTGCAATGCAGGCCGCTGCCAGGCGTAAAGCCTTTAAAAAAGCGGCTTCTCTGGCCGATCGCATTCTGGCTGTCGATCCGATCAATACCAGTGCCATGAATTTTCTGGTCGAAGTCCGCCTTGAGCATGGTCGCAAACTTGCGCTTCAGCGGAAGTGGCAGCTCGCGGAAAAAGAATTCAAGGCAGCCGATACCAAGGTACGGGCTGTGCGGTTCCGGGGCCGCAACCTGCTCTGTCTCGGCATGTTGCTCCTTCTGCAAAAAAATGAAGAAGGATATCAAACGATTGAAGATGGACGAAAGGCCCATGGGCCGGCATTGTCGGGCTGTGTGCTGACAGCTGTTGAGGCGCGACTCTTTGCCCTGCCGGTTGATCTGTGCAAGCGCTTTGATAACGAGTTGCGCCAGGCGGGGGCAGGGGAGTTTGACCGGGCCGGGTGTCTGCGCCTGATCAACTGGATCTCAAATTTTAGTGGAGGGGACTGGCTGGCCCTGAAGGATTGCTGTAAGGCTCTGAAAGACTACTTCCCTGCAGTTGTGCCCCTCTCATGGACCCTGGACGAAGGACATTTGCTCTGTCGCGGCCTGGATAAAATAGAGCAGTATGCCGTGCTCTCTCAGCTTGCAGCCCGTCTGGGGAAAACCTATCCAGGTGTCCCTGAATTCCCAGCCTACGAGTTTCTCGGCCGCTATGCCAACAACAAGAAAACCATCAGTCGGCAGGAGGGGGATCGCATCGAAGATCTTTGTGATGAACTGGCACGAAAAGGTCAATATGACCTGCTCGACCGGCTTGAACCTCTGGTGTACAGAATAAGAGCTTCTCGTTTTAAGGGTGGATTTGCTGATATTGACGAAATCTTTCGGCTGCCGAGCCAACCTCCGAAAAAGAAGGAACCGAAGGAGACTTTACCTGCCCCTGCCCAAGGCAGACAGCTCAACCTCTTTGATGATGAAAAATGAAAACACCTTTTGCCATACTTGATATCCCGGAAGTCAGTGATGATGAGGAGGTCCGAAAGGCCTATCTCGCTAAGGTCCGTAGCTTTCCTCCTGAGCGTTTCCCGGAAGAATTCAAACAGATCCGTCAGGCCTATGAACTGATTGCCTCGGAAAAAGATCGGCTGACCTTCAAGCTTTTCTACCGAAAGCTTCCCGAGCCTCTTGATATTGCCACCCTGTTTTTTACTGGGCGATCAGAGCAAAAACGCCCGTCAGTCGAGGATCTGCAAAAGACACTGGCTGCAGACCTGCGATTCTTCTGCTCTCAGCTAAAACTATAATAGAGTTGTATCCCCATGGATGAATCTCAGAAAGATGAACTGGTTGCCCGTTTTCGCGCCTACCTTGACACCTCGTATAACCCTGAAGAATTGACCGAGACCGTCGACCTCTATGCCCTTTTTACCGAACTCGGCGGCCTGAAGAATGAAGTAAGCCGAGAATCACGGCAATTCAAATCCGCCCTCGATGATTTTCGCGCGGCCTTCTCCACCCTGGACAATGCCAATCAGGACATGGCGGGTATGTTCCAGCAGATACAGGAGCAGGAAAAAGAACGGACCCAGGCGGTTCAGACACCGCTGATCTTCGCTCTGATCGATATATACGATCGACTTGCGGCCGGTCTTGAGCA
>JAUYSF010000228.1 GCA_030696435.1 Desulfoprunum sp.
CGATGCATGTAGTGGTGGGCACCAGTCTCTTCCAAATTCTCTTCACCTGTGTCAATGTCACCATCATGCAGGCTACCCAGAATCATACCGTCGATTTCGTCCTGGCCCTGCTCCTCTTGATCGGTTCTTCCCTTGGTGCCCAGATAGGAGTAAAGGTCGGCAAAAAACTGGGCGGCGAGCAGCTGAAAATCCTGCTTGCCTCACTCGTCCTCATCGTCATGTTCAAGATGCTCTACGATCTACTGGTCCGGCCGGACATTCTGCTGGCCTATATGGGAGGACACTGAAATGAAGATTCATCGCTTACACACCCTTTTGCTCTCATTGTTTCTGGGAGTCCTCGTTCTCCCCTGTCTGGCTCTGGCCGACGGGACCGGCGGTCTTGCCACCACACCGGAACATATCCTGATGGGCGCCCAGTATGATGGCCTCAACCTGAAGGTGAATGGCACTGTGCCCGCCGGCAGCGACGTCATTCTGCGTTTCACCGGCGCAGCAGAGGAGCTGCACCTGCGGGAAAAGGGCAAGGTTTTCGGCCTGCTGTGGATGAACGTCGGCAAAGTCAGCTTGAAAAATGTACCCAAGGCCTGTCTCATCGACTCTTCCCGCCCGCTTGACGAACTCGGCACAGTTGCAGTGCCCTTCCGCCTGGAAGGCCTGCGCGATGCCATCGAGATTGGCGAAGAAGCCGGCACTGGCACTGTCGATATAGCCCACGAACTGCTGCTCTTAAAAAAAGACCAAGGCCTCTACAACGAAACAGCCAAGGGCGTGACCCTGGGTGCTGATCAGGGACCAAGCCGGACCTTTTCAGCCGAGCTGCCGATTCCATCAGCCCTCGCCCCCGGTGACTACCAGGTCGAGGCTGTCGCCATCAAGGATGGCGCGGTGGTCGGCAGATACGCCACTGCCGTGAAGGCCGAGTTGACCGGTTTTCCTCGCTGGCTCAGCAAACTGGCCTTTGAAAGAAGTCTGCTGTACGGCGTACTGGCCACCCTCATTGCCATTTTCAGCGGCCTGGCAATCGGTCTGGTATTTCAGAGCAAGGGGGCCCACTAAGCGGGTGTCTCTATGTATCGACTGTTGAAAAACCTGCTCACCTTCCGGCGTCCCGCCAGGCATGTGCTGCCCTTTTCGGTGCTCTTTAAAAAATTTCAGAGCATCCTGGAGAGAAATAACCAGATCCTGGAGGTCATTGCCGATATGGGTGACAAACTGGGGGGCGAGTATGTTTTCGACCGGCACTATATTGAGGAGGCAACGGAGAAGCTTGAAGACCTGGTCTTCAAGCTCATTTCCGATCTCAGCATCCTCAACCAGCATAAAAACACCGAGTTGTTTCTGGCCTGCGAACACATTCGCCAGGAAGTCCAGAAGGAACTTTCCGGCAAGCATGTCCTCAATACGGGCAAGTTTGTCATACCGCTCAGTGAACTCGGCCATGAATTGAAAGAGCAGGCTGGTTATAAAATGGCCAATCTCGGCGATATATTTAATCGCCTAGCCTTATCGACACCTGATGGTTTTGTCATAACATCCCGCACTTTCCTCGAATTCATGCAGCACAACGACCTGCTGGCCAAAGCGGAACTGGCCATGGGATATTGGCAGACTCAGGATCTTGCCGCCCTGAAGACCCTTGCCGACGAGATGCAGAAGCGAATTTTTGCGGCCTCTTTGCCGCGTAGTCTGACTTCCCAAATATTCGACGAATTTGATCGCCTGGCCGAGCGAATGCAGCGGCGTGATATTACGGTAGCCTTGCGGAGCAGCGCCTCGGGCGAAGATGGCGCCAGCAGCTTTGCCGGCCAGTACGAAACCGCGCTCAATGTCTCGCGCAGCCAGCTTCTCGACGGCTATCGCCGGGTAGTTGCCAGCGCCTACACCTTCAAGGCCTGGCAGTATCGTCTCGATCGAGGCTATCATGAACATGAAACAACCATGGCGGTTGGCTGTCAGATTATGGCTGAAGGTCGGGTCAGCGGCGTCCTGCATACCTACGCCCCGCACCTGGCCGAAGGGGTGATGATCGCCAACGCGGTATGGGGCCTCTGTTCTCCCGTAGTGCGGGGCGAGAAGTCGACCGACACCATTGTCCTCGATCGCACCCCGCCGTACACCCTGCGTTCTCTCTCCGTGGTCGATAAAGCCCAGCGTCTGGTACTCGCCTCGGGCGGTGGCACGAAATGGGAAGACACCCCGGCAGAATTGCACGATGCCCCAAGCCTGACACCGGAGCAGATGCATATCCTTGCCAAGGCGGCAATGAGCATCGAGCGCTATTACAAACGCCCTCTGGAAATAGAATGGACCTTTGACCTGCAGGACCGCTTGCAGGTTCTGCAGGCCCGCCCCCTGCGTTACTGGAGCGCTCCCTCCCCCTCGGAAGAACAAATAGGCGAGGCCACCCGGAACGCTGAGATTGTTTTTGCCGGTAAAGGCTTTGTCGCCCAGTGCGGTGTAGCCATAGGCGAGATTTTTCTGGTCCAAAACGATGCGGACCTGGAGGCCTTCCCCCATGGCGCGATTATGCTGGCCCGCCACACCTCACCACGCTATGCCTGCATTATGCCCAAGGCCCGGGGGATTATCACCGATGTCGGTTCTCCGACCGGCCACATGTCGACGCTGGCCCGCGAATACCGGGTACCGACCATCGTCAATACCGAAGTGGCGACCAGCCTGCTGCGCACCGGTGACGAAATCACCCTGGATGCCACCCAGAATACGGTGTATCGTGGCCATATCACCGCCCTCGATCGTTTTGAGCTGATCGAGGAGGAGGTCTTTGAAGATTCCTACGAATACCGACTGCTGCGCCGGGTACTGAAACATATCAGTCCGCTGAATCTGCTCAATCCCCAAAGTGACGACTTTGTCGCGGCCTCCTGTCAAACCTGCCACGACATCACCCGTTACATTCACGAAAAAGCGGTTGAACAGCTCATTCATCTCAGCGAAAAGCAGGAAGCGCAGTATCTCTCGGCACCAAAGCGCCTGATGGCCGATATCCCGCTCGGTCTTCTGGTTATTGATGCGGGCGGTGGCACGAATTGTTCACCGGATGCCCGCACTCTCACCCCGGATCAGATTATTTCCCTGCCGCTGCGTGAACTCCTTGAAGGCATGATTGGATTGGGAATGTGGTGCACCGAGCCTGTTTCTGTTGATTTGGGGAGTTTCATGGCCAGCCTGACCCGCACTTTTTCCTCCTCCATGTCCAGCCCCAGAGAGGTCGGCCGGAACCTGGCCGTGGTCCTGCCCGATTACCTGAACATCAACCTGCGCCTCGGCTACCACTTTACGATAATTGATGCCTATATCTCGGCAGAAATGAACGACAACTACATCTATTTCCGCTTTCTCGGCGGGGTGACCGAATTAATCCGCCGCTCCCGGCGGGCAACCTTCATTGCCAGGGTATTGGCGCATTTTGATTTTCGAGTGGAAATACATGGAGATCTTGTGGTAGGCAGACTGAAGAAACTTTCTTTGCCCCGTATGTCCGAGAGGATGTGCATGCTTGGTGGGCTGGTCGGCTACACCCGCCAACTTGATGCCCGTATGCACTCGGACAAGGATGTGGCCAGCCATGCAGAGATATTTATCAACGCCATGAACAGCGTTATCGGAGGGTAAGATGACAACAGAAACACGCTCGGCAGGGCCCCGGCCCCGCATCCTCATTCTCGACGATGAACCAATTGTCTGCAAACGGCTGAAACCGACCTTTCAGAAGATGGGCTACGAGGTCGAAACCTTCACCGACAGCGCTTCCGCCCTGGCCAGGCTGCGAGAGACAACCTTCAACATCGTCATCACCGACCTGAAGATGGAGGGGGCCGATGGCATGCAGGTGCTGATGGGCGCCAAGGAATCATCGGCCGATACCCATGTCATTGTCATCACCGGTTTTGCAACGCTTGATACCGCCAAGGAATCGTACCGCAAAGGTGCCTTCGATTTCGTCGCCAAACCCTTTAAGCTCGGCGACATCGTCGATTGCGTGAAGCGGATTGAGGAAAAACAGCGGGGAAGCGGGCTGTGATCCGGCTGCACACCCATCAATTCAGTCGATAACCCCGCGGAGCGAGCATGTGGTGGCAACGACTCATCGGCCGGAAGCATCCTCAGCGGAGAGATATCGCCGAAATCAATATCTGGCGCCTGCAGTCTCTTTTCAACAATTTTAGACGGATACTGTTCTTAAACAATGCCGTGTTGGAAGATATGGCCCGGATGGAACAGGCCCTGGGCGGCGAATATATCTTCGACAAGGCCTTCATGGAGACAGCGGTTCGCACCCTCTCCTCGCGGGTGCACCATGTCGCCTACAACCTCAATGCCCTGACCGGTAACGGCTACATCCCCCTTTACGACCGTTATCAGGATATCCGGATCATCCTCGACGATATCCTCGCGGGCAGTATCCGCTCCCTCACCGGCGCCCCGGTTCTGCCCCTGCAAGCCGTTGGCTGGGAACTCGAACCCCTGGTCGGCATCAATCTGGTCTGCCTGGCCGAATTACGGCATCATCCGGGCTGCCGGGTGGCCGACGGATTCATCATCACCACCGAGGGTGTCCAGTCCTTGATCAGGCCGATCCTCCCTGTCGGCGAGGCAGAACGGGCCGATGCCTCTGCAACCGAGATACGGGCCGGCATCGAGGAACAGCTCAAGATGTTGCTCGGCGACCGGCAGACTATGCGCTTTTCGGTAGCGATCACCAGGATTGAGGGTGAGGCTGAACTGATTAACGAACTCGGCAGATTCGCCCTGGTGCCGGACCCGGATGGATCTGCAGTGAAGATTATCCCGGAATCTTCGTTCTGTGGAGAAGACTCCGAGTCTGCAACGGAATCCCTGCTGAAGATCATCTCAGCTTCGCCATCTCCCGTTGATTCTCCCGTAAGTCCCTATGTACTCTGCCTGGAACAGATTATCCGCACCGTCTGTGCCAACTTGGAACAGGGCGGGAAAGAACCGGTCGGCCAACTCTCGGTCTTTGTCAGAAGTTGTCCGCCGGCCATCATCTCCGGAATCATACATACCCGAGCGGCGTCCTCCGGTTCCCTGGAAGGTCTACGCATTACCGCCAACCTGCCCGACGCCAATGATGCCGGTGATACCTTCCTGCTGCGCCGGACCTATCCCTTCGACCTTATCCAATCGACCATCACGCCGCGCCCTGCCGGATATCGTTTCCCCGACGGCCGACTGGCAACGGGTGAAGCAGCGGCAATCAGTGGTTTCATGCGGGGCTCAGCCCTTATCGACAGCAAGATGCTGAAGAGGTTGGCCGAAACAGCAATGACCCTGGAACGGATGATGGGGTCGCCCGTGGCCGTGCACTGGGAGTGTCGCGAGGAGGCCACCTGTTGTATCACCGGCCTTACGCCCATGCCGGTCATCCTTGCAGAAATTTCCGATGATGACCTGGCTCGTGAGCAGGAGGAGGCCGAGATCCTCTGCCGAACCGGTCAGATGGTGCAATCGGGTATTGCTGCAGGCAGGGTTGTCCATGTGACAGATGAGATGCGACCCGCAGATTTTCCCGCCGGTGCAGTGGCGGTGGCCAGAACCGCCTCGCCGCAATTGACTCCTGTTCTGCAGCGGGCAGCCGCCATAATCACCGAATACGGCACAACAACGGGCCACCTGGCCACCGTAGCCAGGGAACTGCGACTGCCGGCAATCTTCGGCCTGCCCGACGCGCTCACCTTGCTGCCGCAAGGCTCTGAGGTAACGGTGGATGCCAGCGAGACGACCATCTATCGGGGTATTCTCGAAATGTTGCTGCGACACGGTGCCAGAGAAATGGATCTGACCCCAGCCGATCCGGAATACAGAACCTTGCGGCGTTTGTTGCGCTTTATCATGCCGCTCAACCTGATCGACCCGGAAGCACCGAATTTTTCACCCCATGGCTGCCGGACCTTCCATGATATCATTCACTTCTGCCATGAAAAAGCAGTTGACGAACTGGCCCATTTTCAGGAGCGGCGGCCAGGGCTGGGTGCCATCCGCACCCGGCGCATGAACCTTGGCGTGCCAATGGATATTCGGGTCCTCGATATTGGCGGCGGGATGACAAAGAGTACCACCATCGAACCCGGTCCCGGCGAGGTGCGATCCGCGCCCCTTGCGGTCTTTCTCGAAGGTCTGCTCGATCCCAAAGCCTGGGCCACGGAGCTCCCAACGTTGGCATTCAGAGATATTATTTCCAGCGTGCCCCGCAGCATGGGCATGCTCTCCGCCCCTCTCGACAGTCTCGGGGAAAACCTGGCCATTGTCAGTCATGATTACATGAATATCAGCCTGCGACTTGGCTACCATTTCAGCGTCATCGATGCCCATCTAGGTGTTGATGACAGTCGCGACTACGTCTATTTCCGTTTTGCTGGCGGCCTCGCCGACCCTGAACGCCGCGGACGGCGCGCACAATTCATCAGCAAGGTTCTTGATGCCATGGAATTCAAGGTATCAGTGAAGGGTGACCTGGTCATCGGCAGACTCAAATTGGTCGACACCGCCGCACTCCAGGCAGCGATTGGGATTCTCGGGGCACTGACCGCCTTTTCCCGGCAGCGGGATACCGGCCTGTACAGTGATGCCGATACTAGAGCCCTGTTTACGATCTTTGCAGATACTTTTCTCACAGATTATACCGGGACAACCTCGCCTGCCATTGATCGGCACACTCCAAACCTTGGCCAGACAGGAAATTCCGGCCAAGCTGGAGCGCCCGACAACGCCTACTCTGCCACCATAATCGGTGCCGAAAAATGAATATCCTCAGTCGCCTGATCGATTCGTTTAGTGCTCGCAGCCAGATTCGCGAGCACGAGGCCCTGGAAGAATTAAAGGCTCGTTACCATGCCTTTCGGATATTTCTCGAAAATAACGGTCGGGCACTGGAACTGCTGGTCAGTATCGACGGACTGCTCAATCGCGGCGAAGAAACGGCTATTCGGACTGCAACGGAAGAACTGTTGAGCGTCACCGCCGAACTGGTCGATGGCCTGAACCTGCTCTCCGGCGATGCCCATGCCGGACTCTATGCGCTGCATGGCCAACTGGCAGCGGATGTCGTGCAACATCTCGATATCCTCTCGGACAATCCAGGCCAGCAGGCCTACTGCATAGCCCTGGATGACCTGGGGCCGGGGGCCCATCTCCTGGCTGGAACCAAGGCTGCCAATCTGGCCCGTCTGCGACGGATGGCCCTGCCGGTTCCGAACGGATTCGTCTGCACGACCATGGCCTGCAAACACTTTATCGGCGAAGGGCAATTGGCAGCCGGAATTCGCCGGATTTTGCGAGAATACGAATATCAGCACCAGGATGTTAACCAGGCGGCAGTGCACATCGAGGAGTTGATCCTGGCAACACCCTTGCCGCCCGATATTGCCCTGGCCCTGGAAGAGGCCTATCGGCACCTTGCAATGAGCGAGAAACAAACCGGCGCCACCAACGGGCCTCTGATGGCTATTTCGGTACGCAGCAGTGGCGTGTCGGAAGACGGGGCCGATCATTCCTTCGCCGGTCAGTTCACCTCCATACTCAATGTAATCGGCCTCCAGTCCCTGTTCGATGCCTATCGGGTTGTAGTGGCCAGCGGCTTCAGCCCCCGCGCCATCTCCTACCGGCTCAATGCCGGCCTGACACCTGTTGATTTTGACTTTGCGGTATTGTGTCAGGTCATGGCCAAGGCCGATTGCGCCGGTGTCCTGTTCACCCGCGATCCCTCGCAACCAGAGAACGGCCGTATGCTGATCAGCGCCGTACCCGGCCTGGGAACGATGGCAGTGGAGGGTTCTGCGGCGGTGGATCTGTATCGCCCCCGGCGTGCCGAGCGTGTCGATGATGCATCTCCGGAGTGTCTGCCCGGCCTCTTTGAAGGCAAGCAAAACATCAGCCAGGCCCGAGCTGCGGAACTACTGGACGGTGCCGAGATTTCCCGAAAAACTCTGCGCGAAGTACCATCCCCCGAAGGCGGTCTACAGCAGGAACAGCTTCCGGCGGCAGAGGCGGATCTGCCCCTGCTGTCGGTTGAGATCTTGGAGCAATTGATGTGCTTTGGTGAGATGATCGAGAACCTGGAAGGCGTCGGCCAGGATGTGGAATGGGCCTACGCTAGAGAGAGTGGTGTGGCTATTCTGCAAGCGCGCCCCTTGCGTTTAGCCGCCGGCAAGGGCCGCCGGCTGCGGCTGCCGGCAGCCGCAGAGCCGTTGGTATCCGGAGCCTGTGCCGCAGCCGGCAGGGCAGTCGGCAGGGTGCATATTATACATTCAACAGCGGACCTGCAGCAGTTCTCCAAGCCCCGGGCCGGTGCACTAAGCTCCGCTCCGTGCATCCTGGTGCTGCCGCAGAGTATCGTCGATGCCGCCCCTCTGCTCAAGAATTGCGCCGGGGTTGTTATCGAAGTCGGCAATCCCACCGATCATCTATCCTGTATCGCCCGAGAATATGGCGTGCCGATGATTACCGGAGCCCAGGCCGCCTTGTCGCGCCTGCATGACGGCCAATGGGTCATCATCGACGCCGACCAGGGGATGGTCGTCGATGCCCCCAAATCGATCAGAGCCGCCGTTGCCCAGGCCCACTCGGAACAGGTGCAAAGAAAGGCGCAATCCCAGACAGATCACTCTCCGCCCACGTCACTGCGACACACCGTCATTCCGCCGGAGCGGCAGGCCTTGCGACAGATGATTGTGCCGCTCAACCTGACCGATGCCTACGGTCCGTCATTTTCCCGGATGGACTGCCGGTCGATCCACGATATCATCCGCTATACCCATGAAATGGCGGTACTCTCCATGTTTGACGCCGGCGATACGATCATGGAAGACGCCGGCGATCTGCTGCGGCCACTCGATATCGGTGTGCCCTTCTCATTTCTGGTGATAGACGTCGGCGGTGGCACACGCCGGGTAGAGAAGACCTCATTTCGCAAGAAACTGAGCCTGCAAAATCCCCTTAGCAGAGAAGATGTCCTCTCCATTCCACTGGCCGCCCTCTGTGACGGACTGACTACGCCGGGGCTGAACTGGCATTCCGGTCCGGACATTGATGCCCTGCCCGGCATCTTTTCCCGGTCACTGCTGGACACCCGGACAACCCGCCCGGCCGGATCATTCAACTACGCCCTGGCAGCCCGTGATTACCTCAACCTCAACGCCCGAGTCGAGTTCCACTTTGCCATGCTCGATGCCGTGTGCGGCAGAGACTCTCATGCCAACTATATCCGTTTCCGGTTCAAGGGTGGCGGTGCCGGGTCCGAACGTGGTCACCGGCGGGCAATATTTCTCAAACATGTCCTGGAAGGCAATGGATTTTACACAACGGTGGCAGGCGATCTGGTTACCGCTTCGCTGACAGGTGCCGGCAAAGAGGTCATCTCGGAACGGCTGGTGATGCTTGGCCGACTGCTTGGTTTCAGCAGGTTTCTCGACGGGGTGATGACTACCGACGAGACTCCTGTGCAGTTGGCCCAGGCCTTTCTCGCGGGCCGCTTTGACACCCGGGTTACCAGAGAATCTACAGAAGAACAGGAAATGCAGGAGACGATCAATCGTTTTCAGGCATGATAAAACTGTATTGCCGGCAACTCCACGGCCGTGAGGACATTGCCGTAGACTGCCCCGGTGTCAATGCCGATACGGTCGGCCATAACCAGCGGGGCCTCGAAAGGCAGGTGCCCGAAGACCACAGTATAGCCGGTGTCGGCGATGCTTTCCAGGCCGAGTCGCCTGCTGGCCAGAAGACCTGCTTCGATGGATCGCTGGGCCTGAAGGGCATCAGGGCGGGCTTTCGCCAGAGCGAGCTTCTCTTCGTCGATATCGGCATGGGTGAAGAGATAGCCGCCGGCGACATAGGAAAACTCCAAGGCATGAAGAAATTCCCGGTGCTCAGGCGGGAGACAGGCAAGATCCCGAAGCTGGCGTGTTGAGGCGCCATAACTTGTCAGCGTAGCCTCCACCCCCATGGTGCGCAACATAGGGAGGATTTCCACATCGCCTGTTTCGGCATATTCCAACAACGCCTGTTCATGATTTCCCATGAGAAAAACCACATGGTTATATGTTGCCTTGATTTCCAGCAGGGTATCCAGCACCTTCCTGGAATCCGGGCCCCGATTGATATAGTCTCCCATAAAAACGAGCGTATCAGTACTTTTATCGATAGGGATGCGATCTAGAAGAGTGATAAGCTTGTCATGACAACCGTGAATATCGCCGATAGCAAAGATCTTTTGTTCTGATAAAGTCATACCTTTTCGCCTTCTTCACAGAAGGATGTGAGTTGTTCGAAGAATTGCATTGTTCTTGCCGAGTCGACCGGTTTTTACAAAGAGCAAAAGAAGGAAAAACCCCTCTAACCAAGAAGTATAGCGTCATTTCTTTACATGGCCGTGCGAAACCCAATAGAATGCCATAATAGAAACACCCATCTCCAACAGCATTGGCCAATGCCTCGCAAGATCAAATGTTATTTCATCGGATACGCCATTTCCTTTATAGATTAACATCAGTGCGCCCACGAAGACGAATAATGCGACCCACCCTTCCCATGAAATGGGTATCCATAACGTGCGGCTCATCTTTAAAAACCAATACTTTTTGTCTTTTTTCATAATGCTGGAATTTTAATTTCCTGACGTATGCGTTGAGGTAAATCAACTTGACATTAATACAGTGGTCCCGGGACTTGCCCAAGCGTACAGAGGTGGCGTCACAGTCGAGAGTGAACCGAGCCAAGGAAGCGTCTTCAGGGTCTTTTTGCCGGTGTCTGCCAAAGATGTTCCCCGTCGGCAGGCCAAGGCCGATATGCCCCCGGAGTGTCACTATTCCTTACTGCTGGGCTCTACCATATAGCGTGAGAGATAGAAGGATTGAAGCACGATGAACAGCACGGTGAGTCCGAGCATGCCAAAGAGCTTGAAGTTTACCCAAGCGTCACGGCTAAAGTGGCTCATGACGTAGAGGTTCGCCCCTCCCAAGCTCAGAAAAAAGATTACCCAG
>JAUYSF010000014.1 GCA_030696435.1 Desulfoprunum sp.
TGTGGCGGAGCAGCCAACCCAGGGCCTTGATATTGCTGCGACGGAAGATGTCTGGAAGCTCCTGCTTGAGGCGCGGGAACAGGCCGGCATCCTGCTCGTGACCGGTGATCTCTCCGAGGCCCTGGCTCTTTCTGACCGCATCACCGTTATGTATAATGGCAGGATTGTTTCGACATTTTCTGCAGATGACGAAGAGAGTGTGACCCGGATTCCCCAAATGATGGCAGGTCTGCAAACTGCTGTCTGAACATTTCCTTGTCCCATCCTTCGCCTATTCAATCGAGTGTGCGGGAATGGACAGGGGCAAAATAAATATTTCCAACAGAGGTTAGGTATGGATATACGCATTGAAGAACTGATCAGGGCCTTCGACACGTTCGATGGTTCATACAAGCGGGCCGAGGTTGAAGAAGCCATCACCCTCAAAGATGAGATCACGCCCCATCTGATCAGGATTCTCGAGGAGGTGGTGCGGGATCCGGCCGCCTATGTCGAAGAAGATCATTATGCCAACGTCTATGCCTCTATGCTGCTGGCCTATTTTCGGGAACCAGCGGCCCACCAGCCACTCATCCGGGCGTTCTGTGTCCCGGATGAGGCGCGGGAAGACCTCTGGGGGGACATGGTCACTGCTACGCTTCCGGCCCTGCTCTATCAGACCTGCAACGGATCCTTCGAAGCTATCAAGGAATTGGCCTGCAACAAGGAGGTCTATACCTATGTGCGAGGGGCGGCCCTTGAGGCCATGACCTATGCTGCGGCTTTTGGTACGCTTACAAGAGAAGAGGTCATTGATTTTTTCCTGAGCCTGTTTACCGGCAACGAGGCCGATGCTGATTCAGACTTCTGGAGTAGTATCACTACTTTGATCTGTGATATTCATCCGGAAGGGGCTATGGAGACCATCCGCCGGGCCTACGCTGAGGGACTTGTTTTTTCCGGTTATGTGGGCTTGGATGAAGTCGAGAAGGAGTTAACACGGGACAAGGACGAAGTGCTTGCCGAACTGCGGGTTCATGCGGAGCGGAGTGTGCCGGCGGATGTCCATGATTACTGTTCATGGTTTTCCTGTTTCCGCGAGGATCGGGATGAACCACTTGCCCTGCCGATTCTTGCCAAACCCAAGGGGAAAACGAGCGTCAAACAGCCCCCCAATCGCAATAAAAACAAGATGGCTAAAAAAAGCCGGAAGAAGAACAAGGGCTGAGGGAAAAGAGTGTTGTTGCTATCTGCAACAACACTTAAAGAGTTAAGCACAGGTTGTTATGAACAAAGTCTTTTCCGCGGTCGGAGAATGCTATCCTCCGATCAGGCATTTGCTGATCTTGTCCCAGCTTGCCGTTGAGACCCATTCGTATTTTTCCCAAAACAGCTTGTCGCTCTCATAGAGTTTGCCTGATCGTTCGCGTTCGAGATATTTTTTATACTGGGCAGGACCGCCATTGTACATGGCATACACCAGGTGGGCTATGGTTTCATTATCCGGCGTTCCTCCTCCCTTTTTCCCCCGCAGGGCATAGTCATTCAGATACAGTGCGGCGATTTCACAGCCGGCGGCAGCGTTATAGCGGATATCCCAGCGCAGACGCTCCTGGTCATACAATCCCCGCCAAATCCGCATATTGACCTGCATCAGACCCACCGAGCTGTTGTTGTAGGAAAGCAGATAGGTCAGCTGGTTGTTGCGCATTACAAACTGACGGAAACAGCTCTCCTGCCAAGCCATTGCCGGTATCATCATGCGGAAGCTGGCACGGATGGAGGGTGGTAGCTTTTTCTGTTTCAGCGTTGTCCTGGCCTGGGCGTTCAACAGTCGAACCACCTTCTTGACGTAGCCAGGGATATCCTCCTCTGGAACCTTCCAGCTCCTGATCTCCTCGAGATTCTTGTCTTCTGCGGCATAAAGCGGGGTGCAAAAGAAATTGAATAGCTGTGATGTAGGCTCTGGTGGCGGTGATGACCCAGGAGGCGGCGGGAGGTCTTCTTCTATGATTTTTTCCTCTGGTGGTAGCTCTTCCTGGGCAGGGGCCTGTGCCGGGGTCGAATCAATCTCAAAGAGATGCTGGAGATCGGGGTTGACTCCCGAGTTATAACGGAGGATAGCCGGATCCTGACTGATCATTTTGGCCAATCTGATCAACCCGTTGCGGCTCATTTCAATGCCGAATGTCGGCCCCAGTCCGTCGAGCACGGTCAGTGCATCTGCGGCAGTGAAAAAGGAGAAATAGCCCAAACTCTGCGGTGAGGAACCGGGGCTCAGATGGTTGCGGAAGATGGGAGAGAGCTGCTTCCAAGCGCTCGCGAACTGGGCCCGGACAAAATCGTGGCTCACCGCCTTGTTGTCGAGGTTTTCGACAAAGTTGTAGCGGGTCTCCAGCAGGACATCCATGAGCGTCTGCCGCTCTTCGGGTGTCAGCAGGTCTTTGGCCATGGTGGCTGTAAGAAAGCTGAGCAGAGAATCCCATTGCTCCCAGACAGCTACCACCTCGTCGAGTTTGACGCCACTCAGGGTTTCAGTGAAACGGGCATCTTCGGGTCTGTAGACTTCGTGCACATCGGCAAGTATCTGTACAGTGATGGCCTCAGGGGTTATGCCCGTCTCGCCGGTGTGCAGGCTGTCGAGCATGGCCTGGGTCTGCTGCTGGACCTGCGGTGGGAAGAGGGGCATGAGGAAGGCCTTGAGATTATTGACGGGGGGGGCCAGATCGACGGTGATGGAGTTGAGGTAGTCGAAGACGTGCGATTCGATGAGCTGCCAGAGCAAACCGGCAATGTTCGCCGGTTGTCGATTTTTCTCAAAAAGGGCGGACCGGTAGGTCTTGAAGGATAACTGCCAGGTCTGATTGTTGATTTCAGGGCGCTGGTAGAGTACGAGAAAGCCGCTCCATACAATCGGTGCGAGACATTCATCCAGCAGCGGCGTTCCGGCGCGGACGGAAATCTCTGTTTCGAGGCGGATAAACCCTTTCTCCTCCATGACCTTGGGATGAGAAAGGACAAGATAGATACAGCCTGCGCCCTCGTTTACCAGGATCGCCGATTCGTTCTTGTCGTGGAAGGCCTTGCTGATGATGAGGCTTTGGAGGAGTGGGTAATCGATGGAGACCGGCAGTTTGACGATCTGGGCCACGGCGGTGTGGTTGCCGGCAAAAAAAGTGAGCAGGGCCAGCAGGGTGAGTACGAGCAGATTCTTGAACTTTCCAGACACGGGGCACGCTCCTCAGGAAATTGATGGTTAGACCACAATGAACTGATATTCAAGCTGGACCATTATGTCAAACGAAATTGTCGAGAAACGAAGGGAAAACAGGGCGTTTCGGTAGATAACCGGCACATACCGGAAGAGATGTTTGCCGGATGAATGGTCTACTTCAAACAGCACATGGGTATTTACCCTTGTGTATTACTCAGCCAGTGGACTTGCTTTGTCCGGACAATTTGAATATTCTGGCAGTATCGTCGTTCGGAAATTACCCGGTACATTGAAGAATATTGAGTAAAAACGAGGGAAAATGAAACAACTTGCGACCCCTCGGATGGACCAGTGCATCGGTTGCCATTCGTGTTCTCTAGCCTGTGCCAGACTTATACATCAGCGACTGTCATGGGAAACGGCCGGAATACGAATCCACTCTTCCGGCGGGCTGTCCACCGGGTTTATGGCCATCCACTGTCTGGCCTGTGATCCTGCCCCCTGCGCCCTGGTCTGCCCGACAGGGGCCTTCAGTCAGCGAGCCGGTGGTGGGGTGATCGTGAGGAAGAAGCTCTGTATTCAGTGTGGTCAATGTGTTGTAGCCTGTCCTGTTGAGGCGATCTCCCAAAACAAGCAGGGTGAGGTCTTTGTCTGCATCCACTGTGGCCGCTGTGTCGAATTCTGTCCCCAGAGCTGCCTTGAAATGCAGGAAACTGCCGTCACCGAGGAGGTGAGCCAATGATTCGTGACCAGTTCAGGATCCTCCGTGTCGATCTGGCCACGGGCAAAGGCCGTATTGAACACCTTGAGGGACGGGATGAGGTGGCAGGCGGTAGCGGCCTGGCTGCCCTGCTGTATAGCCGCTATGGTCTCATGGACCAGCCCTGGAATACCGAAGGCCAGCCACTGATCTTTGCCATCGGCCCTCTCACCGGCTATTTCCCCTTGATGAGCAAGACGGTCTGCTCATTCAAGTCCGGCTATCACCATCAGTACACAGAGAGTCATGCTGGAGGGCGTCTTGCCCTCGCCATGCGCTTTGCTGATCTCGATGCCCTGGTCATTGTCGGCAGGGCCGGACGGCTCAGTTGCCTGAGCATCGGCACCCGCCATCTGCAGCTCAAGGACGTTGAGTTCATGCGAGGCGTGGACGCCGACAGTGCCGGCAAACTGCTCCGCCGGATATCCGGAGAGGGGGCAGGGCACCGGTCTATACTGCGGATAGGGCCTGCAGGCGAGATCGGCTCACCCATGGCCTCTATCAATGTCGATTCCTATCGTCATTTCGGTAGGATGGGGGGTGGGGCGCTGATGGGTGTGAAAAATCTCAAGGGGATTGTCATTCACGGGGACGGTGAATGTCCACAGCCGGTTGGCTCACTTTATCCCAAGATTTTCAAGGAGATTCACAGCCAGGTAACGTCGACCGATATGATGCACAAGTATTACAACCTCGGCACGGCAGCCAACTTGCAGGGCCTCAACGATATATCCTCCCTGCCGTGGTTGAACCTGCAGAAAACCAGTGATCCGGGGATCAGCAACCTGACCGGTGAGGCCTTTGCCGATGCCACCCTACTGCGCAATGGGGCCTGTTCCGGCTGTCCGGTCGGCTGTATCCATATCGGCTATATCCGGGAAAAAATGACAGGGGACAACCGTTACCACTACCACCAGGTTGCCTACGATTATGAGCCGATCTTTGCGACCGGCACCATGCTGGGGGTAACGGATCCTTTTGATGTTCTGCGTATTCTTGATGTCATGGAAAAAGTCTGTCTCGATGCCATGTCAGCAGGTGTAGCCCTGGCCTGGGCCACTGAGGCCAGCGAGCAGGGGCTTATCACGGAAAAACAAACAGTGGTCCGTCTGAAGTTTGGCGATGCCGCAGCCTACCAGCAGGCCGCCGGCTTTCTTGGTCGCGGGGAAAATGATTTTTACCGTCTGTTGGGCCAGGGCACCCTGCGGGCTGCCGAGGTCTATGGAGGGTCTGAATTTGCCTGTGTCCTCGGTCAGGAGATGGCCGGGTATGCCACAGGTGAGCTGTTTTTTGCCGCCCAGACCCTGGGGTTTAGACACTCGCATCTCGATACCGGGGCTTACAGCTATGATCAGAAAAACGCCGAACAGGATGTGCAGAAGGCCGTCAATTTCCTGATGGACGATGAACCGGGCCGAACCTTTCTCACCTCGATGGTTGCCTGCCTTTTTGCCCGTTCAGTCTATACCGACAGCCGCCTGGCCGAATGCCTGAGCGCCGTCGGCTACGAGACCCTGGCCGGATCGATCCCGGTGGTCGCCGAGCATATCCGCCGCCTACGCTGGCAGATCCGGATATCAACCGGCTTCAATCCCGACGCCTTGACCATTCCCAAGCGGTTTTACAAGGTGAAGACCTGGAAAGGACCGATCAATAAAGACTATCTTGATGCCCTGAAAATGGAGTACGGGAAGAGGATCATGGCGCTTGCCGGACAGGAGACTTTGTTGAAACGGGAGCAGGAGGTTACAGGGTAGCTTTCTCGGGGGGCTCTTGAGACGGGTATGAGAGAACTATCCGGCAGGGCACTTGTGGAGCCTCTGCCGGATGGTTATGTATCTGAAACAAATTAGGAAGGAAAATTCTATTCGTTGTCCTTTCTAATCATTCACAGGCGGTCCGAATTAGAACAAGTGGGAGATGGCGTCCCGCTCCGAGATGAGTTCCTGTTCGGTGGCGGTCATCATGCTGCGGCTGAACTCGCTGATGGGCATGCCGGGGATCTCTTTCCATTCGCCGTTTTCACAGACGATGGGGAAGGAGTACATGATATCCGGGTCGATGCCGTAGGAGTTGCCGGCGCTGTAGACCCCCATGCTTACCCAGCCGCCGTTGCTGCCCATGGCCCAGGTTCGCATATGGTCGATGGCGGCGGAGGCGGCGGAGGCGGCGCTTGAGGCGCCACGGGCCTTGATGATGGCGGCGCCGCGCTGTTGCACAACCGGGATGAATGTCTTGACATACCAGTCGTTGGAAACCACCTCAACCACCGGCTTGCCATCAACGGTGGCGGCACTGATATCGGGGTACTGGGTGGCCGAATGGTTGCCCCAGACGACCATCTTTTCCACCCTGGTGCTGTGGCTACCGGTCTTCTCGGCGATCTGTGAGAGCGAGCGATTGTGATCGAGCCGCATCATCGAGGTGATATTGCGGGGATTGATATCGGGGGCATTTTTCAGGGTGATCAGGGCGTTGGTGTTGGCCGGATTGCCGACCACCAGAACCTTGATATTGCGGTTGGCGTGGGCGTTCATGGCCTTGCCCTGAACGGAGAAGATTGCTGCATTGGCCTGGAGGAGATCGGAGCGTTCCATGCCCGGGCCACGGGGACGGGCGCCGACCAGGATAGCGTAATCGGTATCCTTGAAGGCGACATTGGCATCATCAGTGGCGACAATGCCGGCGAGCAGTGGGAAGGCGCAGTCGTTGAGTTCCATGACCACCCCATTCAGGGCGCCAAGCGCCGGGGTGATTTCGAGGAGCTGCAGGATGACCGGCTGATCGGGGCCGAGCATGTCACCGGCGGCGATGCGAAAGATAAGGGAATAGCTGATCTGGCCGGCTGCACCGGTAACAGTTACACGTACTGGGGATTTCATTGAGTCCTCCATGGAGTGAATGGGTAGT
>JAUYSF010000257.1 GCA_030696435.1 Desulfoprunum sp.
CTATTGGCAATGTAAGGCAGCGGTGGTAAAGTTTCTGTAAATGCTGTATGCTTTTACGCTCTGGGAAGGACCTGTTTGCTGGAATAAGGCAAGGGGTAGGACGACCAGTCAGCAGGGGGAAAATACTATCTAAAGAGAGGGATTGTGATGAATATACAAAAGACTGCGGTTGCCATTTTTGCTTGCTCCGTACTTTTCTGTACAGCAACGGGCCAGGCCGCAGGTGCTCCGGCAGACAGCGGCGTTGTCCGAGAGAACACAGACAAACTCATTAAAACAAAAAGTTGCCCTGGTTGTAATCTGACGGGGGCTAATCTCAACAGAGCCGATCTCTCCGGAGCAGATCTCCAGGGAGCGGACCTGTCGCGGGCAAAGATGTTGCTGGCCAACCTCTCCGGGGCTAATCTGCGAAAAGCGAATTTGCAGAAAACCGTTTTTGGTGGTGCCGATCTGGCGAATGCCGATCTGCGTGGGGCGGATCTGGGCGAGGCTTCCTTCGACGGGGCCTATCTGAAAGGTGCCCGATTTGATAAAGGATTCGCGGCTTCCTTACGGGCCAAGGAGCAAAAGGCCGCCGAAGTTGAAGCGGAATCGGCTGTCGTAGCGACACCAGAGCCTGAGGTGAAAAAAGCCCCAGAACCCGAGCAGGCCCCGGCAGAACAGGAGCAGAAAATTGCTACTGCTCAACCTTCGGCCCCCCCGGTAGCTGAGATTGCCTCAGAAAAAACACCTAAAACGCAGGTTGCCGAGAAACCTCAGGATGCTGCTCCTGCGCCGGAGCCAGTTGTCGTCCAGAAAAGCGTGGCGCAAGAGCAGGTTGTAGAACCACCGGAAGCCGCTGTTGCAGTTCAGGAAGCGCCTCCGATTAAAACCATTCAACCCATGGGCGACCCGGTGATTACCGAGACTGCCAAGGCAAAGCAAGCCCCGGAAGTGGCAGCTGAACAGACTGTTGTTGCAGCTGATCCTGGAGGAGCACAGCCTCCTGCAGGCAAAGAAGATGGGGCGAGCAAAGAGAAATTGGCCCGTCTGCTCAAATCAAAGAGCTGTTATGGCTGCGATCTCACAGGTCTTGACCTTTCCAGTAAAAATCTACAGGGAGCGGATCTCGAAAAGGCCGATCTCACTGGTTGCAATCTTGAGGGTGCGGATCTTGATGCCGCAAATCTGAAAGGGGCCATACTCGTGCGTGCCAACTTGAAAAAGGCCAGCCTGAAGGGCGCCGATCTCTATAAAGCGGATTTCACAGGTGCCGATCTCACCGGGGCGAATATGCAGAAGGTGCTCGCAGATGAGACCCTGTTCACCGATGCGATAGGTGTGAGCGAAGAAGCCCTGAAGCAGAAAAAATAGAAGAATTGCCGTAATGTTGGCAGTTGCCGATTGAGGTTGCAGTATCTCTCCGTTCTCAGGGAAGGCAAGAGATACTGCACTGGTGATGGGTTCTGGTTTTTATCTTTCGGCGAGCAGGTTGAGCGCCTTTACTATCCTGACATCTTCATCCTCATTGGTATCAAGAAGAATCGTTTCAATCGTGTCAAGTCGGCTCTGAAGCCCTGTAACCCGCATCTCAAGATCCTGGATGGTCTGACCGGCGACATTCTCGGTAGTGTCCATGGCCTGCTGAAGATCCTGGGCACTTCGTAGTATCGTCTTGAGATTGGATATCTTGTCCAGTTTCAGAAAGAGTTCATCGAAATTAATCGGTTTTTCCAGATAATCCGTAGCGCCCTTTTTCATCGCTTGAACAGCGGTATCGACCGAAGAATGGGCTGTGATCAGTACAACTTCAATAGTGCTGTACAGGGATTTGGCTATTTCCAATACCTCAATACCACCTATGCCCCCCGGCATCATGAGATCTGTAAGGACCACGTCATAAAATTGGCCACTGAGCATCTCACTGGCCTCGTGTCCATCTTTGGCTATCTCGACCTGATAGTTTGCCTTCTGTAATCTCTGTTGCAAAAGACGCCGTATAACAGGATCATCATCAACAACGAGGATGGAAAGGTTTTTCATGGAAGACCTCTTCTAAGTGGTTTTCTGGTAAAAAATTGCCCTGAGATGACGTTTTGGTACAAAGCGCGGGCAGACGCCGGAAAGTGACTCCGTTGAACCGATAACCAGGTATCCATCATCGGCAAGGCTATCGGCAATCTTGCTGAACAGTTTTTTGCGATCCTCCAAGGTGAAATAGATGGCCACATTTCTGCAAAATATGATGTCGAATTTGCCGAGTGCCGAGAAAGGGAGCATGAGATTGAGTTTACGGAAATTGACCATGGCCCGGATCTCATCCTTGATCTTCCAGGAGTCACCAAGGAGGCTGAAATAGCGTTGTAGATAGCGTTGATCAAGACCGCGCTCTATCTCAAATTTATTGTATTTGCCGTAACTTGCCTGGGCAACAGCATTATCGGAAATGTCAGTTCCTAGAAGCTTAAGATTATAGCGTGAGGCATCTTTGAGCAGTTCTTTAAGAATGATGGCGATGGAATAAAGCTCCTGACCTGTCGACGAAGCTGCACTCCAGATTTTGATACTGGTTTTGAGGGCAGGGGTGTTGGGGGTCCTGGCGTCAATGAGTTCCGGCAGGAGTTTATGCTGGAGCAGTTCAAAAGGTCCTTTGTCCCGGAAGAACAGTGTCTCATTGGTGGATATGGCATCGATGATCTGGCGCTCGATATTCTTGGTCGGATCCTTTTTGGCCTTGTTGAGAAATTCCTGGTACGATTTGCAGCCTTGCCCTTCAACAAGGGATCCCAGTCGTGTTTCAAAGAGATATGTTTTACTCTGATCAAGGTATATTCCCGATATTTCGTGGATATACTGGGCGATCATATTGAGTTCGCTGGGGGTGATTTTGATCATGTTGTGCCGGTCTGCAAACGTTGTTTAAAGAAACAGAGAGTGAGATTGTTTCTATCTGACACTTTTGACGATTTCATCAGCAATCTTATTCAGGGGAGCGACAACATGAATATACCCGAGATCGGCAGGAGCCTTCGGCATGCCATAGACTACGCAGGTAGCCTCGTCCTGGCCGATTATATAGGCACCCTTTTCCTTCAGGACGGCAAGTCCCTTAGTACCGTCTGACCCCATGCCGGTCATGATCACGGCCGTAGTTCGTCCGACATAATAATCTCCCACTGACCTGAAGAGGTAATCCACTGATGGCTTGCATGAATTTTCCGGAGGGTCATTGGTGAGTTTAATGCACCGGTTTTTACCGTCGGCACTTGCTACCAGTTTCATCTGTTTGCCACCGGGCGCGATATAGACAACATTAGGTTGGATGGCTTCTCCTTCTTCGGCTTCCTTGACGGTCAGTGCACATTTCTTATCAAGGCTTGAGGCAAGTGACTTGGTGAAGACCGGTGGCATATGCTGGACAATCACGACGGGGACACCCAGATCTCCCGGCAGTCTCGGCAACATCTGGGTGAGCGCATTGGGACCACCGGTTGAAATGCCGATAGTCACGATCTCTGACTTGCCTCTTTTAAGGCCGGAAACAGGCGTCTTAAAGGGAGTGCCCTTTTTTTCTGCAGCAGCCTGGCCGATGTTGAGAGAGCGCAGCATCGGTTGTGGTCTGGCTGGAAGAACCTTTCGGCTCAGCATATTCGGGGCGGTCTTTGATTTAGCAAAGGCCTCAAGCATCGGCTGGAGTTTCCGTTTGATCTCGAGTTTGCCTTCGGCCGCCGACGTGCTCTGTGGTTTCAGGATAAAATCAAAGGCTCCAAGCTCCAGTGCCCTCATGGTCATCTCGCTGCCATCAGCTGTCAGCGTTGACAGCATGATTGCCCCGATGCCGGGGTAGTTTTTCTGGATCTCGGCGAGGACCTCAATGCCATTCATCACTGGCATTTCGATATCGAGTGTCAGGATGTCCGGCTTGAGAGTCTCAATTTTCGAGAGGGCAATTTTTCCGTTATGGGCCACGCCCACCAACTCAACACCTGGTATTTCTTTAATAATATCAGATATAGCAGTGCGATAAACTATTGTGTCATCAACGACGAGAACACGTAGATTTTTTTTAATGATCATAGTGTCCTTATCAATCGTCGATACTCAAGACCTTGTCCACATCCAAAAGACCGATGAGATGTGCGTCAGTCTTGTATACGCCGGTGAAAAACTCACCTTGGATGCCACTCATGTTAGCCGGTGCCCTTTCCCGACGATTCATATCCGCTTCCACAACATCGCTTATCCGACGGACCAGCAGACCAACATGGCCGCCTGTCGAGTTGACAATGATGTTGCGCGGATCCTGGGTGAGATCGGTTTCACCGAGTCCCAGTTTCTTGCTGAGATCAATGATTGTCACGATCTGCCCTCGCAGATTGAGGATACCCAAGACATATTCCGGAGCCTGGGGAACCTTGGTCATCTGGGTAAGTTTATTGATTTCCTGAATTTTCAGGATATCCATGCCGCAGAGGGCATCGCCTACATAAAAGGTGGCGAGCTCTATGATATTCGTCGTCGATGTTCGAGTTGTCTCTTTCATACATTCCTGAATCGGGAAAGCACGTTGTTGGTTGAGCCCTAGCGGTCAGGCCTGTTGGTACCGAATTGATATTGCGTTATGGTTCAGTGAAGGCGTTTCATATAGCTGTGGACCGACGCCATAAGATTTTCCTTGTCCAGCTTTATATGATATTCATCAATGCCAACGGCCTTTCCTTTGGCGATGTCGTCTTCGCCTGCCAGGGTTGTGAGGGCGATAATGGGCAGCTTTGAGAAACGGGAATCGCTCCTAATGGTCTGGGCGAGCTGGAATCCGTTCATATTCGG
>JAUYSF010000168.1 GCA_030696435.1 Desulfoprunum sp.
CAGACATCGAGCCCCAGCACCGGCGTCTTGCCCAGGCTGAGCGGATTGTCTTGGTTGGGAGTCGTGACGATCTCTAATTTACCCTTATCCACGACCAGCCAGGCCCAGCCACTACCGAACACCTTCCCTGCGGCGCCTAAAAAACTCTCTTTGAAGCTGTCGAAACTGCCGAAGTTCGCCGTGATCGCCTCGACAACCGGCCCTGCCGGTGCAACACCTTTTTTCAACAAAGGCCAGAAGAAGCTATGGTTGGCATGGCCACCGCCGTGGTTGCGCACCACGGTCCGGATATTCTCCGGGATCTCGTTCAGGTTGCGGATGAGCTGCTCGACGCTGAGCTTTTCAAACTGGGCACTATCCTTGATCGCGGCATTGAGATTGGTGATATAGGCCTGATGATGTTTGCTGTGATGGATTTCCATGGTGCGGGCATCAATATACGGCTCCAGTGCATCATATGCATAGGAAAGTTCAGGTAATGTATAACTCATAGGATACCTCCTGAGATTGTGAGAATGGCAGGTCGGGAAAGGTGTCCCTCACCCTGGCTGGCCTGAGGATTTGCTCTTGAGCGGGATGAGTCCGGAGGAAGACGCTGCAAGCAGGAAGAAAATAGAGAGAAACATATCAACACACGACACTCTGATACGCTTGCATCTCTTACCGCTCAGGGCCCATCGGCCTCATATCGCTTCTGAGAAAATAAGGATGAAAGGGATGCGGGTCAATTACTGCAGAAAATCGGAAACTCAACAAATTGGGATTCCGAACTTAACCAAAAGGAAACAACACCCGATAGGGTCGGTAAGGCAAGCTTCTTCATTATTCTGGAACCGTCAAACTTTTATTGTCCCCCCGCAAAGCCGAGGGGGTACCTAACGAAAAATAAAGGGGAGTGGTATGATTAACTCACTAAGAAATTCAGGAAACTTCATAGCGTCGCAGACAGAAAAAAAACTGAGTACTACAAAAGCAACAAACGCCCCCTCAAGTTTTCAGAATATACTTTTCAATATTACAAATAACGAAAATGTAGCTGTCTCAAGCGCAGAAAAAAACAAGAGCAATTTTGAAAGTTGGAAGTCAACGTATTTAACCAAAGGAATTTCCAAGGATCATCGTGCTGAGGTGACAGAGGTATCCGATCTGTTTAAGCAGGTTATTGATAAAGCTGCTGCCAGCGGAGGATATGATGATCCTCAGACGTTTATAAATAATCTTTCACCGGCGGAACTTGACGCCCTGCAGCATATCCATTGTTTGGCCGATCCCATTATTCCTCAGGAGCTCAGCAAAGAAGGAGCATTGAATCTGCTGTATTCCCCCGACCAGGCCAAGGATATCAATAATGATGGTATCTTATCCACTGGTCTTGCGGCAGGATGGTCGTACCCTCCCCCCAATGCTCCGGAAGCAGTAAAGAACGCTTGGAAAGAAGCAACCGCGGGGCTCAGCGACATGGAAGTTGCTATGAAGATGGGACCTTTTATGACTGCCGAGTTAAGCGCCAATTTTAAACCGGACGGTAGTGGCTTTTATTTTCCTGGCGAGCCGGGGCACCGGAACATTTATGCCGAGCCGAATTTTTCCTACACCAAGCAGGTCGAAGATTGTCTGGAAATGATTAATAAATTTAAGCCAAGTAACTACGAAGAAGAAAAGGTATTACTGCAATCATTTTTGGGATCACTGAAGAAACATCAAGCCGCTTAATTCAATTGACCTAGTGAGAGGCGGATTAACATAATAGCGTCGAAGGAACCCCATCTTATCTTCAAGAACAGTTGCGAACGGTGTCTATAAATTCCTTCATCATTGCTAGATCCTTTACCCCGTCTTTTTCAACTCCGCTTGATACATCAACGCCAAAGGGCTTAATATTACGGATAACATCGCAGACATTATCTTTATTAAGGCCACCAGCTACCAAAAGTTTCTTTGTTTCGTTTTTTATCCATTCCGGGAAATCTTGAAAAACACCGCTACCGATACTGGCATCATAAACGAAATATTCATATTCCAGGTCAGAAGGAGGTTTTTCTTTTGATGCCAATACCAGATTGGCGATTTGTCGTTTTTCATATATTTGCGTATAGTCAAAAGCAGGTGCAGCTTCTTCTACATCGCTATAATTGAGCCCGACAACAAAACTGAGGATTCTCCCTCTCGCGTATTCTGCCAATTGAATAGCCATCTCAGGAGGGCAATAGCGTTTACTTTTGATATAAGTAACAATTCCAATGGCATCATATCCGTATTCAATTGCTTTATCTATTTGTTCTTCTGTTTTTAAGCCACAGACCTTCGCAAACATTTTCTCCCCATCTTTTTTCCTACAGCATTATTGCTGTGGTTATAAATATTGTTGAGTATCCATCCGGAAACGGCACTTTTGCCCTAATCCTTGGAATATCATCTCTATGCCTGCGGTTATATCGCGGCCTTTCCTTCACACTCTCCCCTCACTCCGCCCGCAAGGCCTCAACCGGATCAAGGCCGGCGGCGTGGCGAGCCGGCAGGACGCCGGCCAGAAGGCCGATCACAGCTGCCAGGGTCTCGGCATAGACCGCATAGAGCCAGGGAGTGTGGGTTGGCAGGGCCGGCACAAACGCCCCTAAGAGCCAGGCGATGCCGGCTCCGATGATGAGTCCCGCCAGGCCGCCAACTGCGGCCAGCACCACCGCTTCGCCGATAAAGAGATAGAGGATCTGCTTGCGATCGGCACCGAGGGCCCGGAGCAAACCGATCTCAGGCGTCCGCTCATTGACGGCGATAGTCATGATGGTGATTATTCCAACACCGCCGACAAGCAGGGATATCGCCCCCAGCCCACCGACTGCCATAGTCAGGATACCGAGCACCGAGCCCAGGACCTCAAGCATCTCTTCCTGGGTCGTGATAGTGAAATCCTCGGAGCCATGCCGATCCTTCAGCAATTTTTTTGCCCTCTCAGCAATGGTCTTGGATTGCAGGCCGGTCTGATACAGGAGATCGATCTCCATCAAACTGCCCTGGTTAAACAGGCTCATGGCCCGGGCCGTTGGGATATACACTGCATCATCAAGATCAAAGCCCAGCATCTGGCCCTTAGACTCCATCACGCCGATCACCCGGTAGCGTTCGCCGGCAATCCTGACAATCTGGCCAAGCGGGCTCCGATCCCGAAAAAGTTCGCTCTGGACCTTACTGCCGAGAACCGCAAAGGAACGGGCCGCCCGGCTGTCATCCGCCGGCAGAAATCGCCCTTTGCCGAGATTGATCTGCCAGACCGCGGCCGCTGATGGCCCTACCCCGAGGATATTGGTGTGGCGACTGTGTTTCTCAAATTCGACCGGGGCATTGCCCTGAATCAGCGAGACAGTGTCTATCACGCCAGGGAGGTGCCTGAGCGCTTCTTCGTCGGCTATACTGAGCGGCCGGATATTGTTGATAACGGCACCGGACATG
>JAUYSF010000208.1 GCA_030696435.1 Desulfoprunum sp.
GGCAGCGATAGCAACTGTCAGGAGGCTCTTGATCGTGGGATAGAAATTATCTCCCCGGTAATGGGCGCTACTCCGGCAGAGGGCGAGATCACTATCGCCGACTTCACCATAAACGAGAAAGAAGAGATCACTGCTTGCCCAGCAGGCCATGTTCCTCAACAGGTGAAAATTAAATTGGGGTCAAGTCTACCCTTGGCTTTTATGTTAATTTCCTATTATTTATTCATAAGTTATCTAGCAACAACCTTGTCATTCTCAGGCAATAATCTCTATCTTGTGTCTTGAGTTTTACGCGTAATTAAAAAAATTCGTAGCCTCGGGCAATAAACTCAGCCGAGCGCCGTGGTCATATTGCCCTTCGGTTTTTCATGCTTATAGGTGTCACCTGTCTTGCCAAAACACCCTCGCCCCCAAAGCTTAGCCAACCTCAACAGCGTCCGACAGGCACCAATACCTGGCCAGGCCACGGATTCCACCCTATGTCCGCCAATCTGAAGATTCTTTTTGCCCTGAGCCTCATCCATTTCACCGGCGACTTTTACTCCGCCTTTATCAGTCCGCTGTTTCCGGTTTTCGTCGACAAGCTTGGTCTCACTCTGACCCAGGTCGGGATTATTGCCGGGACGATGCGCCTTTTGGCCTTCATCATCCAACCGACCGTCGGCTATCTGGCGGACCGACACCCGACGAGGGCCTTCATCTTCGTCGGACTCACGTTGACCATCGTGTTCATTCCGCTGACGGGCATTGCCCCCAATTTCTGGATATTGCTGCTCTTTGTCGCCCTCGGCTCCGTCGGCTCGTCGATGTTCCATCCCTCCGTCACCGGCATGGTGCCCGTCTACTCCGGCAGCAAGGCCGGTTTTTCCATGTCGCTCTTCAATACCGGCGGCACCCTGGCCTTTGGCCTCGGCCCTCTGTTCATTACCTGGTACGTGGCCTCTTTCGGATTGACGGCCATGCCGGTAACCATGATCGCCGGCCTGCTGGTCCTGGGCTATCTGCTGACGGTTATTCCCCAACCGCAAAGCGAGGGGCTGCGGCGCTCCGGTTTTTTCGGGGCGCTCAAGGAGAGTCTGGGCAGCGCCTGGAAGGTCGTGGCCCTGATCTGGCTGGTTATGTTCCTGCGAGCGGTGGTGGGCCAGTCTTTTCTGACCTTTATGCCGGTTCTCTACGTGCGGGAGGGCTTCAGTGTGGTGTCGGCAGGGGCGATTTATGCGCTTTTCACGGTATCGGGCACCGTCAGCGGTCTGCTTTCCGGCCACATCTCCGACCGCATCGGTTTCAAGCCGGTCTTTATCTTTGCCTATCTGTTCATGGCCCCGGCCCTCTGGCTGCTCATGCATCTCGAAGGCAACTGGGTCTATCTCGGTTCCGCCCTGGCCGGTGCCTTCGTTCTGGCACCACTTCCCCTTGGCGTGACCATGGCCCAGACCCTGGCACCAAAGGGCCGCTCCATGGTTGCGAGCCTGATGATGGGTTTTGCCTACGGCCTCGGCGGGGCTATCACCCCCATTGTCGGAAAACTGGCCGACACCTATTCCATCCGCCCCGTACTCATCGTCGTCGCCTGCATCCCGTTGCTCACTCTCCCCATCATCGCCTTCTTTCCGAAGACCCGCAGCAACAGCTAAAATAGACCTTTGTTTGGTGTATACCTGCCAGGGCCTTGTCGTTATTGTATTGCTCAGCACTGAGGCTGCTCTGGGCAATAACGAAGCCCAGAAAAATGACCAGCGCTATCTGGAGTATCTTTTTCATAGCTCCAACTCCGTTCTGTTATGGCGGAAAGAACAGTGCCACTCAGCATCCCAGATCCGGCAACTTGACGATTTTCAAGGCGGTACCTCCGCTCTGTTCCGGGCTGTACCATACCTTGATCACCTGCTTGACCTGCAACTCCTCATATTTAGTCACCCCTTCGAACTCAGTTTCGGGATTTATAAAAAGAGTAATGGTGCCACCTTTTTTCTGTTGAATTTTTATGGATCGGGCCTCGGGCAAGACGGTGAGGATCATCCCTTTTGCGAACAAATACTCCTGGCTTGAGACCTCTTCCTCATATTGCCGAGCGGCGAGAGGGCTTGCCGGCAGCAAGCAGAAGCCGAGAAGTATGAAGGAGACAACTGTCGGTTTGGAACGAGAAAGTGCTTTCATAGATGTGATCCCCCGTTAAAAGAAGATGCTCTTCAGCGCACCCGCCACACTGGACTGGCGCTGATTATAAATTCATAAGCATCGAAGCATCATTTCACAATGTAGGACAACACGGGAGGGGATAGCGGGGTATTACAGTGACCAAGAACGCTAGCTGCGTGGTAACTATTCGTTGGTATTGGATTCATCGGTATCGAAATCGCCATCGCCATCGGTAGCGAATCTTTGCTGTTTCGGCATTTGTTTCTTGCTTGGATTTTTTCCGAACGCTAGAGCTTTTCCCCTTCGCCGTCTTCTCGTTGCAGTGGGCGATTTCGATAGCGATCCCGATTTCGATTATTCATCCAGATCGCGTGCTGAATAGTTACGCTGCGTGTTGTGTTCATGGTTTTCCCCCCGAAGCGACTGCCCGCCCCTGATAGCGAAAGATCAGTTTCAAGGCCTTGCGCACCGTATCGGAAAAGAGTTTTGGCGAATAGATATTGCCGACCACCCGCTTGTTGATCTCGGCCAGGGTCGGATAGGGATGGATTGCCCCGGCCAGGGTCGAGAGCTTGACCCCACCGTTCAGGACAGCCACCCACTCGGCGAGCAGGTCTCCGGCATGGGGCCCGAGGATCTGCACACCCAGAGGCCGGGATTTGCGGTCAAGGAGCAGCTTGATAAACCCCACCGTCTCAGCCTCGGCATTGGCCCGGTCATTGGCGGCAAACTGTTCGGTCCAAAGCCGGTAGTCGATACCGGCGGCCTTGGCCCGTTTTTCATTGAGACCGATGCTGGCCAGTTCCGGGCTCGTGTAGGTGCACCAGGGCATCCAGCTGTAATCCACCTTGCGGGGCAGCCCGAGGATGGCGTTGGTGAGCACGACACCGCCCTCATAACCGGCGGCATGGGTGAACTGGTAGCCGCCGATGACATCACCGGCGGCATAGATATGTTTGTGGCTGGTACGCAGACGGGTATCGACCTCGATGCCTCTGCTGCTGCAGGCAATGCCAATATCCTCAAGCCCCAGTCCGTCGATATTGGCAGACCTGCCAAGCGCCACGAGGATCTGGGCACCGACAACAGATCGGTCAAGTCCATGGCTATCGCTGAAAAACACCTCCTTATCCTGGCCGGTTAAGCCGACCCGCAGCAGTTTGCAACCCAGATGGAAGATCACCCCTTCTTCTACCAGAGATTTTCTGACAATCTCGGCCATATCCAGGTCTTCTTTCGAGAGAATCTGCTCGCCCCGCTGCAGGACTGTGACCTTGGCACCGAGACGACAGAAGGCCTGGGCCATCTCCACGGCGATTGCCCCGGCCCCGAGAATAATGAGCGATTGCGGCAAGGTCGTGAGCGAGAAGATGTCCCGGTTGGTAAGATACGGGACGTCAGCCAGGCCCTCAAGCAGGGGAATGGCAGGAGATGAGCCGGTGGCCACCAGCCATTTGCCGGCCGTTACCGGTCTGCCGGCGAGCGAGATGGTATGCGCATCGGTAAAAACAGCCTGGCCGAAGCTCACCTGCACCCCAAGACCGACGAAGCGCTCAACTGAGTCATGCTGCTGGATCTGCTCGACAACCTGTCTGATCCGTCCGGCCACCAGCGAAAAATCGACCGGCCCGACATTCGGGGTCGGCAGCCCGTAGCGGCCAGCCTCCTTCATCATTTGATAAACCCCGGCGGTCTTGATCAGGGTCTTGCTCGGCACACAACCGAAATGCAGGCAATCGCCACCGAGCAGGCCTTCCTTTTCTACCAAAAGGGTCTTGGCACCGAGCTGAGAGGCCCCTGAGGCGACAGTCAGACCTGCTGCCCCGCCGCCGATAACCCCGATATCATAGTCAAAACGGGCCATCTCAGCTATCTCCTGTTTTTGCTGTTTGCATCCTCATCTTGATAAACTCCATGACCTTTTTCACGACCAGGGGAAAGATGCCGAGCAGGGCAAAGGAGATGAGCAGGGTCGGTGAGAGGATACCGCCGAGAGAGTCAATTTTGGCGAGTTCCTTGCCGGCATTTACAAAGACAACGGTGGCCGGGAGCATGCCCAGTTGCGAGACCCAGTAGAAGGTCGAAAGCCGCATGGTGGTGAGGCCCATCACCAAGTTGATGACAAAAAAGGGAAAGATCGGGATCAGCCGGAGGGTAAAGAGATACACCCAGCCTTCCCGCTCAATCCCCTCATTGAAGGCATTGAGTTTTTCACCAAATTTTCCCTGTACCCAGTCGCGCAGCAGGGTTCGAGCTGCGACACAGGCCAGGGTCGCCCCCAGGGTTGAGGCGAAAGACACTACCAGCGTCCCGGTCAACAACCCAAAAAACCCGCCGCCCGCCAAGCTCAGGACAGCCGCCCCCGGCAGCGACAGGCCGGCAGAGACGATATAGACCAGCATATAGACGGCAATAACGCCGGCAGGATGCTCGGCATAGAGGAGCTGAAACCGCCCCTGAGATGCCTTGATATAGTCAAGCGTCAGATAACGGCCCAGATCGAGTGCGAAAAACAACCCGACAAGCAGCAGGACTATCGCCACAAGAGTCAATTTCTTGGTCATATTGTTCCTTTTTCCATAATCAGCCGCAGTGGCCAGCAGCCTGGTTCTTCTTTGCCCGACGGGCAACTCACTCCGAGGTCTCCTGCCAGAAAATACAGTCTTCGGGACAGTCCTTGATGGCCTCATCGACCAAGACAGCGGGATAATCCGGCAATTCGACAACTTCCATCATCCCCGTGTTGTCATTGTATCTGAACACCTCCGGGGCCACTTCCACGCAGCCCTGGCATTCCGTACAGCGACTGAGGTCAATCACCGGTATCCTCTTCATACCTCTCTCCTTTTGCGCCGGCCCACCTTCTCTCCCCCTCTCGGCAAAGATCGAACAGCCTTGAAATGTCCTTTTAGCAACTATGATGACGGGCAGGAGATTGTCAATCGGCACGAACGAGGAAAATCCTCTCGGTCCTTGTAATAATCGTTCCCGTAAATTACTATATAAGCGTCTGATACTTATGGACTCAAGAAACAGAAAATCAGCCAATAGAGACGAGGTTATCATGCGGACAACAGAACTGGCAAAGGGTATCTACTGGGTCGGAGCAATTGACTGGGACGTCAGGGACTTCCACGGTTATTCAACATATAAGGGCACGACCTACAACGCCTTTCTTATTATTGATGAAAAGATCACCCTCTTTGATACGGTCAAACGTACACATATGGACGATCTTCTTCGCCATATCCGGGCCATCATCGATCCGGCAAAGATCGATTACCTGGTGGTCAACCATGTGGAAATGGACCACTCCGGCGCCCTGCCTGAGATGATGGAGATCATCAAGCCGGAAAAACTCATCTGCTCACCGATGGGCTACAAGGCCATCGTCGGCCATTTTCATAGAGAAGACTGGCCGTTTGAGATCGTCAAGACCGGCGATGAGATTTCGATGGGCAAACGGACCATTCAGTTTCTCGAAACCCGCATGCTGCACTGGCCGGATTCGATGTTCTCCTACATCAAGGAGGACGGTATCCTGTTCTCAAGTGATGCCTTCGGCCAACATTATGCCACCAGCGAACGCTTTGACGATGAGGTGCCACTCGCCGAGGTGATGCATGAGAGCGCCAAATATTATGCCAATATCCTCTTCCCGTACTCGCCGCTGATCCGCAAACTGCTGAAGACCGTCTCCGAGATGAATCTCGACATCAAGATGATCGCTCCTGATCACGGGGTTATCTGGCGCAGCCACATCGGCAGCATCATCAACGCCTATGACGACTGGAGCAGGAACAAGTCCGCCAAGAAGGCCCTGATCATCTACGACACCATGTGGCACTCCACCGAAAGCATGGCCAAGGCTGTGGCCGTGGGCCTTGAAGAGACCGGGGTCAGCACCAGCATGGTCAATCTCAAGGTGCATCATCGCAGCGACGTGATGACCCAGGTCCTCGGGGCCAAGGCCGTCATCCTCGGCAGTTCAACTCTCAACAATGGCCTGCTGCCTCGCATGGCCGGTTTTCTTATGTATATGCGCGGACTCAAACCGACCAACAAGTTCGGGGCCTGTTTTGGGTCTTATGGCTGGAGTGGCGAGGCGGTCAGCCTGATGAACAGTGCTCTGCTTGAGATGAAGATCGATGTTATCGAAGAAGGCCTGCGTCTCAAATATGTCCCTGATGGACCGCAGCTGGAGGAGTGCCGGGAAATGGGTAAACGCATCGGCCAGGCAGTGCTGAGCAGTTACGACGACATCGAATGACACTAACCAGAAGGACAGGCCATTGTTCCGTATAGCCCAGCACAGAATACTGGTCTCAGGCGATTCGTTTGCGACCTGCAGCGAGCAGGTGCACAAATTCTTCGCTTTGACCTCGCTGGTCATCTA